>JAWXCO010000062.1:0-55334 GCA_034408705.1 Bacteroidota bacterium | reverse complement strand
GTATGGATGAAGATGTTTTAAGGAGGAAAAATCCAACAATCCATGCCGTCATGACGATGATGCTTAACAGTAGGAAAATCTTTTTCATAGTTACTAATTAATTTATTTGCATATTAATGAATCTCCTGTACTTCAGCTTCGACGGCTTCCAATTCATATACGGCAGCTTCTTTTAGTTCAACCCGGTGGTGGGTACTATTGATTTCCTGCGGCTCTGGTATCGCCCTGGATTTTTTTGTCAGGGCAAATTGGATAAAGAAAACCAGCTCAATAACCAATGCAAGATGGAGGTTGCTGGAATGGTCCGGGTAAAATAAACATGCCACACATAACAGCAAAAACAGCAGGCCAAGAATTAACAGCGGTGTTCTTTTCATAACAAAGCACTAAAAAAATAAGGAATAAGGTAACAGGGGAATAGTAAGTGAGTCGGGGATTTTTACAACCCCGTATTAACTCCTTTTCTTCCAAAAAGCAATGAGATAACAAAAAGAATCAAAAAGATAACAAACAGGATTTTTGCAATCCCTGCTGCTCCCGCAGCAATGCCGCCAAAGCCAAAAACGGCCGCAATAATGGCGATGATAAGGAAGGTTATTGTCCAGCGTAGCATAATCAATGGTTTTAGGTTACTAAATATTGTGTTGTAATGATCTCTTTAACCTATAGAATAAATTTTATGCCAAAGATTGAAAGGAAGACAAAAGCCTTTTTTCTCCTTTTTTTGTGTATTTTTTTGCCCACCGGGGAAAAATGAACTACAACCTTAAAGGGAAGAAACTGGAATAATAATTGCCTTGCTCTAACAGCTTAACTTTTCATCTTAAATTTTTTTATATGAAGGCAAATATTGGAATAACACAAAAAAATCTTGCTTCCGTTAATTCCCTGTTGAATAGTGTATTGGCTGATGCAGTGCTGCTGTACACCAAAACAAGAAAGTTTCACTGGAATGTTTCCGGCAACAGCTTTATGGAACTGCATAAATTATTTGAAGACCATTATACTAAACTGGAAGCAGCCATTGATGAGATCGCTGAACGGATCAATAAACTGGGATTTAAAACACCCGGTACCATGGCCGAATTCCTCCAAACAGCTTCTTTAAAAGAAGCACCCGGTAAATACCCGGCACAATTGGACATGATCGAAGAACTGCTGAAGGACCATGAATCCGTCATTATAATCCTGCGCAAGGGGATTGATGATTGTGATGAGAAATTTGGAGATAAGGGTACGGCCGATTTTCTTACCGACCTGATCCGCGAACATGAAACACTGGCCTGGACCCTTAGAAGGTACTTGAAGTAAAAATATATACATGAACCTGAAAGCTGGCTATCCTTTCTCCCTCATTAAGAATGGGCTGGTAGCCAATTACCCCAAACTGGAAAAAAATATCCGGACCGATGTAGTGATTATGGGAGGGGGCATTTCGGGTGCCCTGGCTGCTCATTACCTGGTCCGGGAAAATATTCCCTGCACCGTGGTGGATGCAAGAAGCATCGGCCTCGGAAGTTCTTGTGCCAGTACTTCCCTGTTACAATATGAAATTGATACGCCATTATACAAGCTTGCGAAATTGATCGGTGAAAAGCAAGCAGCCCGTTCTTACTGGCTTTGTAAGGAAGCGATAGATAAATTGGGAACCCTCGCTGCTTCAATCGGTTTTACGGATATCCAAAAGAAGCCAAGCCTGTATTATGCGGCAACCAAAAAGGATGTGGCCGGTTTAAAAGAAGAATTTTCAATAAGGAAGAAAAATGGCTTTAAGGTTCAATACCTGGCAGGGGAAGAAGTGTTTGAAAAGTCAGGTATCCATGCACCAGCTGCTATTCTTTCTGCTGATGCCGCACAAACAAATGCCTATATGCTCACCCATGCACTTCACCAATATAATATGAGGAAAGGCCTTGATGTATATGACAGGACAAATATCACCGTTATTAAACATAAGAGGAATGGCGTGTTGTTGCAGACAGCGAACGGATACCAGATAAAGGCAAAAAAATTGATTTATGCTACTGGCTATGAAGTGGGGCAGTATATAGATAAACCCATAGTAAAGCTCAAATCCACCTATGCCATTATCAGTGAAGCGCTCAGTTCAGCCCGGCCCTTCTGGAAAAAGGAAATGCTTTTATGGAATACGGCTGATCCGTATTTATATATCCGGTCTACCCCGGACAACAGGATACTGGTGGGAGGCCGGGATGAAGACTATTATTCACCGGCCAAAAGAGATGCGTTGATCGCTTCCAAAACAAAAAAACTGGCCCGTGATTTCCAGAAGATTCTTCCCGGTATCAATTTTATTCCTGAATTCAGCTGGACGGGTACATTTGGTTCCACGAAAGACGGCTTACCATTTATTGGTCCTTACAAAAAGCTTCCAAATAGTTACTTTGCACTGGGATTCGGTGGAAATGGTATTACTTTCAGCCTGATGGCCGCAGAGATCATAGCGGGCCTGGTAACAGGAAGAAAAACCCCGGATACCTCTATTTTTTCATTTGAAAGGATATGATGACAGTAGGAATATAATTTAACGAACGAAGGGAATGAAAACTATTCTAAAAAAAACAAGGTCAGGAAAAGGTATTAGTATTGTCTATTTCGTAGCGTTCATCCTTTTGTTAATCTCCTGTCTCTTTACTCTTTATACCAACCGGCAAATTGTAAAACAGGCGGGGCAGGTAGAACACACTAATAAGCTCATTAATCAGCTGGACAATATTTTAGCCCAGGTAAAAGATGCTGAAACAGGTGCCCTGGGCTACTTTCTCACAAAAGATATCCAGTTCCTGTTGCCTTATTATGGAACCCGTGAAAGAACAGATTCACTTTACCATATAACCCTGGAAATGACATCGGATAACCCGGTACAACATCAACGGCTCTTTTCATTAAAAAAGGATATTGAGCTTCGGTTTGGGCAATTAGAATACCAAATTAAATCATTTGATGCTAATAATCAGGAGCGGACTGACACTATGAAACTGCGGCAACCGGATGCTATCCGGACCATGGATAATATACGAAACACAATCGCTTTATTGAAACGAACCGAAGGGCGGCTCCTGGCGATCAGTGAGGAAAAACTGCAGAGGATCTCCAAAACTATCGGCTCTATTACTGTTATTTCCCTGGCACTTGCAGTTGTACTGTTGGTCTTTGGTGTGATCGCTTTTTTGAAAGCAAGTAAAGACCGAAAAGAAGCGCAGGAGGATATTGAAGAATATGACAATGAGCTCAAACACCGGATCAATGAGCTGAACAGGGCTAACAAAGAGCTGATCAAAATGAAAGGACTGGAAAAATTCGCCGCCACTGGCCGTATAGCCCGGACCATTGCCCATGAAGTCAGAAACCCACTTACCAATATTAACCTGGCTGTGGAGCAGCTCCATGCAGAAAAAATAGTGCAGCAAGATGATACATCATCCCTTCTTTTTGAAATGATCCAACGCAATAGTGCCCGTATCAACCAACTGATCTCTGACCTGTTGAATTCCACCAAATTTTCAGAATTGAATTATGAAAAAGTGTCGGTGAATGAACTGCTCGATGAAGCCCTTGAAGAGGCGAAAGACAGGATTGCGTTAGCGAATGTGGAAATTGTAAAAAAATACAGTAAGGATGTTTGTGCTATTTCTGTAGACAAAGTAAAGATCAAGATCGCTATGTTGAATCTTATTATCAATGCTATTGAAGCAATGGACAATACAACAGGTAATATGATCACCCTGGAAACAAAAGGAGAGAACAATAAATGCAAAATAATAATTAGTGATAATGGGCCCGGCCTGGACAGTGATTATGCCGCCCGTCTTTTTGAGCCTTATTTTACTACCAAAATCAAAGGCAATGGCCTTGGACTGACCAATACCCAAAACATCATTCTAAATCATAAAGGGGAGATAGCCGTAGAGACGGTCAAAGGAAAAGGAACCAGTTTTTCAATACTCCTTGATTTTCACAGTTTATAATTCCTACAGATTGTAGAATAAATTTCCCAAAACGGGGAGTAGAATCAATAATGGGAATATTTATAAAACCAGGTCAACAACCTGGTTTACGGTAGTAATGCTGAAAGGCTTAGATAAGAAATATTGTATTCCGTTACTGTAAGCTTTGGATCTGTCTTCGGGGCTGTCATGTGCTGTTATCATGATGATCTTCAAATCGGGGTATTGCGTATGTATTTTTTTAGCAAAATCAATCCCTCGTCCGTCTGGTAAATGGTTGTCCAGCAGCAGTATATCTGGCTGAATATTTTGTAATTGTTTTTCCGCCTCCGCCAGCGTGTAGGAAGTGTTGGTCAGAAACCCTCTTTTAGAAAGATTACGACCAAGAAAATAGCAGATGTCTTCTTCATCGTCTACGATCAGTATTTTTTTCATATCAAACAAGGTTGAGGCAATATTATTAATAGGTACTGGATTTTTCATATACAATTTAGCAGCAAAAGCTTTGCCAATCAGCATTTAAAGAATACGAGCTGATAATGGCATTTCATTTGCTTTAACGGAAGAACCGGGTAGAATTTCTTCCTCAAACTGGATGAGTTTCTTTACTGTAAATTAATAAAATAGAGGTATAATATAGCAAAAAAGCAATTGATTACTCCTTTTCGATAATTTTATAAATCTAAAGCACCATCATGAAAAGAATCCTGATTATAGATGATGATATGGATATGTGCCAGCTCCTGGGCCATTTTCTTCAACGGAAAGGTTTTGAAACAGATACTGCCCATACCGGTAATAAAGGGCTGGCAAAATTTGTCGAAAGCAAATTTGATGTTGTACTCTGTGATTTTCGCCTGGGCGATATGGATGGAAGAAAAGTACTGCAGAAGATAAAAGATATCAATCCCGCTGCCATTGTTATTATTATTACCGGTTATTCGGATGTAAAAATGGCGGTGGAAGTAATGAAGTATGGTGCGTTTGACTATATTTCCAAACCATTGATACCGGAAGAAGTGATCAATGTGATTAACAAGGGCCTGAGTGAGTCGTTTACTTTCCAGCAAACCGGTGGACTGAAAAGTTCCACCCCTGAAAGTTCGCCGCAAAAGCACTTTATTACGGATTCGGAAGAGTTTTTAACAGGCGTTTCTCCCCGAACTAATGATTTATACAAGCAGATCAAATTGGTGGCGCCCACCAACTACAGTGTTATTCTTTATGGTGAGAGCGGAACGGGAAAAGAAGTGATGGCCAAAACGATTCACCAGAGCAGCAACAGGAGTGATAAGCCTTTTATAGCAGTCGATTGTGGTACTTTGTCAAGAGAATTAGCAGCCAGCGAATTATTTGGGCATATCAAAGGTTCCTTTACCGGGGCCTTGTCTGATAAGGAAGGCATATTTGAAGTAGCCAATGGTGGTACTCTTTTCCTGGATGAGGTTTCGAACCTTCCCTTAGATGTTCAAACTACTTTACTCCGGGTGATCCAGGAAAGAAAATTTAAGCGGGTCGGCAGTAATAAAGACATTAGTACTGATACAAGGGTGATTGTGGCGTCGAATGAAAATCTGCAGGAAGCTTACCGTAAAGGAAAGTTCAGGGAAGATCTCTATCACCGCTTTAATGAGTTCTCCATTTCCATTCCCCCGCTGCGGGAAAGAAGAGAGGATATATCATTATTTGCTGATTTTTTTCTTCAAAAAGTGTGTAAAGAACTAAATAAACACCTGGACGGGTTTGATGAAGAAGTAGTCCAGCTTTTCCTGAACTATGACTGGCCAGGAAATTTAAGGGAATTTCGCAATGTGATCCGGAGGGCCGGTTTACTTTCTACCTCCGGGAAGATCACCTCCAATGTGTTACCCTGGGAAATTTTGGGCAACCCCTCCAAGCCACTCTATAACCCGTCACCTGTAATACAGGATGGCATTAATGAGCAAGGTCGCCATCATCCGGTCACCGATCTAAAAGACGCTGCTTCGCAAGCTGAATACGAAGCGATCATGAATGTACTTAAGCAGGTGAAGTTCAATAAAACAAAAGCGGCTGAAGTGCTGAAGATCGACAGGAAGACTTTGTACAATAAGATCAGGCATTATGAAGAATCCAATGCGCTGAAGGAATAAGCAACTCCCACCTTTCTGCCCATTATTACTAACAGTACATTTCTACTGCTGCCTCAATCAACAAGCAGGATAGAAATTTATTTCCCGGAACGTAGAATTTATTTCGCAATATAATATTTATGAAGCCTTTTCCTGCAAGGCACAGGAATTGCTTTATAGCTTATGTATTTGCGGTTATTATATTAACCGGATCATAGAAATTAACCAACAAGTTTTATTCATCGCTCAAAAATTATTTTATGCCATTATTGACTATTTTACTCGTGCTGGTAGTTGTCGGAGTCGTACTCTGGCTTATTAACACCTATATCCCGATGGACGGGAAGATCAAAAACCTCCTCAATATTGTGGTGGTGATTATCACAGTTATCTGGCTCTTAAAAGCATTCGGATTGCTCGATAATATCAAAAGCCTGCGGGTCTAAAAGGCAGAAGTGAAAAACTTTTCCAGGCCAGCAAAACTGATCATTAAGTCAGTGGTGATGGCCTTTTTTTATAAACCGAAACCAGGCAACAAAAAATGAATTGAAAACAGCTGCTTAATAAATACGGAATGTTTTTTAAAACCATTCTTTTGTATACGACATGAATATTTCATAAAATGTAATTTTATGGCTAACAAACAAACAGACCGTATTAATAACAGTAACAAGGAACTGCAGCAAAATAAGGTAAAAGCTTTTGAGCAGGGAAACGGCAATAATAGTACAACAGCCGATCCTAAAAAAAAGGATACAGATCCTGATTTTGGAAAAGAAAACGGAAATGAAAGTGGAAGGCAGTTGCAGAAAAATTATACAGGCGATGAGAACTCCGATATTACAAACCATCACCAGAACGTGACCAGTAAAGATAAAACCAGTGCAAAGAGCGCTGGTGAACAAGGCGACCTGGTGGATGATGAAGATGTTGATGAAGAAAATACATCGGAAGAAATAGATGGAGATGGAAGAGATAATGATGAAGATAATAAGCCCGGAAGAAAAGACGACAATTTCTGAAAGCAATGACCCGGCACCGATTCTGGAAATATGAAAAAGAAAGGTTGCTTCCTGCATAAGCAGCTGTATCAAAACTGCTCCTGTAAAAGTATTAATAAGTAAGAAGGATTTTTTATTGCCGTGAAAATGGCCGGTAAATTAAAAAAGGTTAGCTTATGCCGACCTTTTTTATAAAAATTGGTATGTCTTTTTACTACCAACTACGCCGTATACACTTCTGTAGCATTCGGGATCATATAGGCTACTGCGAAGGCAATCATTGATAATATCAAACCATACATAAAAATATTATAGGCAATACGCAGGAAGCGGTATTTTTTTGCTAGCACTACACCCAGGAAATAGTTATCCTTGATCATGCTGCTGTTCATATAGTATTTGTCGTTCAGCATTTCGGTCATCCCCCAGTCGTAGTCCGGCAGGCTCATATTATGAAAATTACCGAAGAAGAGCAGGTTGGTTCTTTTGGCTGCGATATCTTCCCGTGTAAAAGTGCCGCCCGAGACGTTAGGGCGGGTGGCTAATATGCCAAATACGATTGAGGAAACACAAACGATCACGATCACTGAAATGGGTATCTGCAGGGTAGGATCGGTTTGCAGTCTCGGGAATAAAGCTGAGATAATAATGGAAAGAATGATCGAATTGACCGAGATAAGAATATTGGCCTTTGAATCGGCCATCTGGCTCAGGGCCGAATGGTTTTGTGCCATAATACGAAAGACCGTTGCCATACCTCTTTCAGACTGACTTTCTTTTTCCTTTTTCTTTTTGGCTTCGGCAGCTTCTTTGACAACTTCGGCTACTTTTTCTTTTTCCTTTTGTTTATCCTTATCTTTTTTACCGGGTTTCATGTCATCATTATTTTTATCTTTTATTTTTAACTCAGCCAGGTGTTGTTCTTTTACCGGTTGTAATTTTTCTTTGCCATATACCGTTTGGTATTGATGTCCTTCCAGGAAACGGATATTGATCTTTCGCCACTCTTTTTTAGGGATATCCCTATCGCTGAATTCTTTATATTCTTCTCTGAGCAGCTGGTTCTTTTCTTTAAAACTATCGGTACCGAGGTGAAACAGGTCGGCATCTCCTATGATCCGCTCAATGGTCGTTGTGGGGGTTTGTGGTATGCGGGTGGCATTGATACAGCCGAGCACTTTATTTTTTTCTTCTTCGCTGACGTTATGGGAGGTCATGAACGCTGTTGCCAGATCTATACTCCGTGTCTCATGGTCTTTCGCTTCGCCACTGGTGTAGCCGGTATCATGAAACCAGGCAGCTAATACTACAGCAAAACGATCTTCATCCGGCAGCTGGTGATATTCGGACAGCTTTTCGCAGGCGGCCACCACTTCTTGTGTGTGCTGAAGTGTATGAAACCTGATACTTTTGCTAAGTTTGTTCGTCAAAAGGTCTGTTACATGCTTTTGGGCCTCCTGTAAAAGCGATAATTGATTTTCAGACATGCTATAAAGATAACTTTTAATAAATTTAAACAAAATAAGAAAAATGAGTTTTTTAACCTTTCTCCTGCGCATTGTACCGGCCGCTTTATTACTGACTATCATAACCCCAGGTTGCCGTTCAAAAACAAGGGTATTAAAATCTCCCCGGCATTATAATTTTTCAACCCCGATGACCAATAAACTGGACCTGAAGTTGAAAGAAATATCAGGGATTACCTGGGATTCAAAGATGAATGTCTTTTTAGCCGTGAATGATGAGCTTGGAAAAGTTTTTTTCCTCGATAAGGAAAACAAACTCATTACCAGTGAATTTGAGTTTGGAGGTAAAGGAGATTATGAAGATCTGGCGGTCCTCAATGGTATTATCTATGTGTTACGCAGCGATGGTATGATCACTAAACTGATCAAAGACAGTTCGGATAAATTCATCGGATTGGAAGCGGGCAATATCGGACTTTCCGGTACCAATGATTTTGAAACCATGTACAGCGATACTTCCCGCAATGCCCTGGTGCTGATCTGCAAGAACTGCCAGTCAGACGATGATACCAAGGTGAGCGCCTATGCTTTTTACCCGGATTCGATCGGGTTTGATAGCAAACCTCTGTATATAATTGATGCGACTAAAGCCGCAGCACTTTCCCCGTTCAAAACCTCCAAATTGCAGCCCTCTGCTGCAGCGATCAATCCCCAGTTGAAAAAGCTTTTTATTCTTTCATCGGCCAGCAACCAATTGGTGATCACCGATCTGAATGGTAAAGTGGAGGCCGTACATAAGCTGTCGCCCAAAATTTTCCCGCAGGCGGAAGGGATCACTTTTAAGAGTAACGGAGATATGTATATTTCCAATGAAGGGATCAATACAAAAGCAAGCCTGCTGAAATTTATGTATGTAGCAGTTAGTGATACTGAAAAAGTACAGATGAATAAATCAGGCTATAATTTTTCGAAACCGGATGAAAAAATGGAATTGGGTAAGCACCTCCGGGAAATTTCCGGTATGTCTTATGTGCCGGAGCGGAGTATGATACTGGCGGAAAACGATGAGAAGGGCGATATTTTTATGCTGGACTATAAGAATAAAAAAGATAATGAAGGAAAAATAAAATTCGGTGGCAAAGGTGATTATGAAGACATCGTTTATACGGATACTGCTGTGTACATGCTGGTTAGTACGGGCTCGGTATTGCAGGTAAAGACCAATGACAGCTCTTTTGCTACCCGGGAATTTATCCTGGAGAAAGACGGGGTTAATGAATTTGAAGCAATGTACCTGGATGCGGACGGACATTCTTTGATCCTGCTCTGCAAGGACTGTGATCATGAAAAAAATGAATTCCGGATGGCCCACCGGTTTGACCTCGCCACCAATACATTTTCTTCCGAACCGGCTTACGTTATTAACATAGCCGATATCAAAAAAATACTAAAGGATGATGAGGCCGAATTTAAACCTTCAGCTGGAGGCATCAATCCCATTAACGGTAAATTGTATCTAGTAGCTTCTGTTGGGAAATTGCTCGTGATCGCAGACCGCTTAGGAAAGGTTGAACAGGCTATACGGCTCGATCCGGTACTGTATAACCAGCCGGAAGGAATGACATTTGCGCCTAACGGAGACTTGTATATTTCCAATGAAGGCGGGGATGGTATTGCTACGATCCTCAAGTTTGTTTATAAAAAATAGCAGTTGTTATTTTTTGGTTAGGGCCGCTTCTTTTTTATCAATAAACCATAAACAGAAGTCCAGCCACAAAAAGCCGAAACAAATACCGGCTATTACATCGGTGGCATAATGCACCCGGAGATAGATGCGGCTAAATCCTATCCCCGCAATGATAAGCAGGAGGAAAAAGGTGATGATTCGCCGGGTCCATTTATCCCGGATATAAACAGACGAAAACCAGATCAGCAATCCATAAAAAGCAACACTCATAAAAGCATGACCACTCGGGAAACTGAAATTCGTGATTCCTTCTACTAATGGGTCGGGTGGACGCTTCCGCTTAATTAATGTCTTTAATAGCGACATCAGTAAAAGGCTGCTTAGTAAAACAGTGGTCGTCCGGATGGCCATCCATTTATTTTTCCGGTACAGGAAAAAGCCGATCAGCAAAATAATAGCGGGGATAAGAAAAGTGTGTTTTCCGAGGAAGGAGATAAAACGCATCAGCGCCGTACGGGTTTCTGTTGTATACGGGCCAATCAGTAAAAAAGCACTTTGATCGAAAGAATTCCTGCCGTAGATAAATACCACCCATACCAGGAAAACTACAAGGAACAGCGCAGTGAAGAGGAGGGTTTTTTTAGCGGTTGCAGCCGAGAGTATCCAACGCGATGAGTTGAGTTTCTTTATTGGCTGGTTCGTTTCTTTCATTGTTGGTAGCTGCCTGAAAGATAAATTAAATTTTCAAAGCAAATAATTCAATGTCTTCGTTTTTGCCTTTGAGATCTACCAGCCCCATGCTTTCTGATTGCCAATCCTTCATGCCGAGCAGTTCAATAACTTCCTTCGACACCAGGATTTTTTGGTTGAGTTCCGTGCAGGCACTCCGGATACGGGCAGCAGTATTGATGGTATTACCGCTCATCACCAGGTCTTTTTTAGCAATACCAACCTGGCCCACGGTTACATTACCGGCATGAATGCCTACTTTGTATTCCGGTATGATATCATACCCCCAGCGGAATACATCCGCATTCTTATTGAATATTTTCCTGGCTTCTATCAGGGAATGGACACATTTTTTTGCATTAGCGCTGTTACTGGGCCACCAGGCTACGATCTCATCACCTACATACTGGTACACCCGGCCATCATATTCGGCAATACCGGCAGCCATACAATAGATTACATCCCTGATAAACTTAAAGTATTCCTTGTGCCCCAGTTTTTCAGCGATGGGAGTAGAGTTTTTCAGATCAATAAACATAATGATCCGGTTCTCTTCTCTCGGCTGCAGGTACTTGCCCACAATGATATTAAAAAAAACACCCTGTGAATATTTTTGATTGATCTCCAGGGCCAGTTGGGTAAGGATAAACAATAAGACCCACTCGGGCATTTTCTCCAGCAACCACTGCTGGCGAAAAGTGTTTTCAATGAATTTGTGAAAGGCTTGTCCAACTGGCTGTTGTTCGATCAGCAGGCTGTAGGTAAAGTAGATAAAAAAATTCATCACGATCGCAACGGTGATCAACAGCAATGTTTTGATGATCAGGTTGACCCCGGGTGATTTATTGTGTAAGAAATTCCGGAAAATGAAGATGAGAAAGTACCCGATAATAAGACTGAAAATAAAAACATTCAGCTCACGCAATAAAATGGTTTTTAAGGCACCTGCATCGGTGCTTTCATATTTAGGGGTATAGGTTTCTGTTGCGAACCGGATAATAAAAATAAGGAAATCGATTACTGTCCAGGAGATGGCAATGATAAGTATCTGTCTTAATTCACGTTTCCTGACGGCAGAACGACGGGGCAGTATAATATGGTCATGGGTCATTATGTTAATGCTTTAAGGCGGGAAATTCGTTCCCGCCAGGCAGTTTAGCTAAACTCTAAAATCATGCCGTTTAATAGGTAAGATTGATCCGGGTACCGAGCGAAAAGTTAAGCATTTTTTCGCCATCAGCATACCCGGCTGTTGCGGTAATTGCAAAAAGGTTGAAGGGCATATAATAAAAACCACCGCCAAACGCCCCATGCCATTTCCGGGAACGGGGCGCATTGCGCAGCCATACCCGGCCCAGGTCATAAAAGGTAGTAAGACCAAATGTACCGGGTAAAATAAACGAATTAACATCGAATAATTTTATTTTCAATTCAAGGCTGGTGTATAAATTAGAGGTACCGGCATACCGGTTTTTGCGGAAGCCGTTCAACGTGTTATTGGCTCCCATCGTCAATGCCTGGAAGTATTCATAACTCCTGCTGAAAATATGACCTCCACCCACTTTGAGGACGGCCACCAACCGGGCTGCTTCGGTAAAACTGGCATAGATCGCCATGTCGGAGCTAAATTTTATATAATCTCTGCTACCCTTCGTTATGCCGGTTATACCCACGAGTTCAGTGTACCAGTGCATACCCCGTGTAGGAAAGAATTCCTTGTTGCGATTGTCAATCAATAAACCCAATTTACCACCGGCATAATTCTTTTTGGCGAAGATATCTGCAGAATCAAGGTGCATCTCCCTGAATTGGCTCAGCACTGTTTTGGTATTGAGACTGTATTTATTATTATAATGGAAAAAATAAGGACCTACCATCAGGTGTACTTTTTCAAAATAACGTTTTCGTAGCAGTGCTTCCAGCTCCACCGTTTTGTAACGAACCATATAATAGTTAAAGCTTTTTGATGGGTCACGCTTTGTGCCGTTGCCCAGACCGAAAAAATTTCTGAGAGCCGGGTTGGAGTAATTGGCTGCCAGGACCAGATCATAGTTCCGGGTGATATGGTTGAACTCTCCCCTGTAATTGAACTGGATGGCTTTCCGGTCAATTGCATAAAGACCCATCAGGCGCTGGTCAGATGCGTAAGGAAGATTTCTGAAACCATAGGTTCGTTTTGAAATACCGGCACCGATCATCATCCCATCATCCGAATTATAATTGAAATGCATTCGTGGCAACTTGGTCGTATTATAATTAAAGCCCAGGATACTCTTGTCATTTACCGGTGGGTCAATCGAGAACCGGTTTTTGGCATGGCTGCTGTTCTTGATAAAATTACCATCGGTATTGTCAACTCTTTTCAGGTCATACAGCAGGCTTTCTACATTACCCTTGATATCAAAGGTGTCATAGCCTTTTCCACCGATGATGCGGATCTTTATACGGGAATGTACATTTTCTTCTACTTCAAAAATATCGTCATTGTTCAACCCGTATAAACGGATCTCATTCGTAACTGAAGGATCGAATATCCGGTTGTACATGATAAAATTGGTATCATTCGACCTTGACAAAGCGTACACCTTTACCTGGAGGCCTTCCCCGTAATTACTTACTTTAAAGTATTCTCTCAGGTTACTGCCGATCACATTTACTTTATTAGAAATGAACCGGTAATACTTCATGGCCTCTTTCGGCAACAGGTTGCGGCGGCTGATGAGTTTGCGAATGATCTTTTCTCCATCAATGGCAAAAATTTCCGGTGGTAATTTTGTTACCGCTGCTCTTATTACGGAGTCAGAAAGATTTTGCTGAAAATCAGCGATGGTTTGTTGCCACTCCTTTTTATCCAGGTCTGTCAGGAAAAGGCGATCAAAGTCCCGGGCTGTGTAGCCCAGCCAATTCACTTTGGGAATATCATCCTGGAATCCTTTCAGGAAAGGCATGGACCGGCCACTTAATAGTTTTAAAATCGCACCATCCGAATAAAAGAAAGCCTGGTCCCGGTCGCGGGGAATGGGGTAATATATTTTGCCCTTGCCGGTATCCATGTTGCCCCATCTCCACTGATCGAAATGGCGATCATAATCACCTGTCAAAATATCGAGTAACCTGGCCTTCAATACCATGGGTTGAATAGGCAGGTGATCGTTTTCTTCCAGCATTTTATCTAATAGCTTGGCAGTTGTCTTGGTATCTCCTCCATCTGGCGTAGCATGTCTTTCTTCCAGCATACACACATTATTGGCAAAAAGTGGCTGGTAAAAAGCGAGAGCGGTATCATCGGGTACAAAAAACATTTCGGGCTTCGGAACATTTAAATTAATGGGTTTAGCCAGTCCCGGGAAAATAAGGGCGCCGTAAGGGTGTGAAGCAGAACTTAATTCTGTTGCGAGGTCGTCAGCAAAAGAACCGCGAAAAGCATCTGGAATGGCCCGGGATGAACTTTTATTCAAACTGCGCAGCACCCACTCTTTACCTTTTTTATCAACCAACCGTAATGATTTGGTCTGGGTTCCACCTCCCATGCCAGTGATCTTCATCCCGCCTTTTTCTTTGCTGATATCAAAGACTTTCATGTTAACTGGTTCCGACCATTCGGGGCGGTAATTTTGGCCCATGAAAAACCGCTTCAACCCTTTTATTACTTTGAAATCTTTACTTGCGGCAATGGTTATGGTGTCCTTATCATATTTTGAATAAGGTTTTACATTGACATGTGCGTTGGTATCCAATGCCAGGGGAGGTAGTTCTGTAAAATTCAGGAGCCTGGCCGTGTAATCTTTTTTTATTCCCACCCCCACACCCACACTGTCGGTTACCACATAGAAGTTAAGGGTAACTTCTTTATTGGCGGAAACTTCGATCACTGAAAAACCAATGGCCATGTTATTATAGAGGCTGTTCGAGCCCTTGGAGGTCCTGTTTTGCTTACAACCACCACCGCTGACAATATAATTGAAGCTGCTGTCCTTGATATGCTGCAGGTTATGATCATGCCCCGATACAAATACCAGGTGGGGAGCTGCTTTGGCTGCCCGACTAATTTCAGCGATCATATTGGAATAGGCCGGATGCTTCAGATCCTGCGGGGTACCGAATACACTCCGGGCAATAGGATAGATAGAGCCGATAACAGGAAGCGGAATGTACAGTTTCTTCTTCATATCGGTCAGCGGAAACAAATGCTGTTTCAGCGTATAATACCCCCCGTGCATACCGTTACTTTTAAAAGGGTGATGGCAGGCGAGTAAAACCAGTTTTTTTGAATTGCGGGCAGCAATATCCCTGATTTGGGCAACTAATTCCTCTTTTGTTTTGCAGGCACAATCGGATTCTATTTCCGGTTTATCAAACGGGTGTAACCACCACTGGCTGTCGAAGACGATCACTGTAACATCATTTCCAAGGGATATTTCTACCGGCCCAGGGCAACCATCTTCCGGGAAATATTTTACATTGGGTATCCGCAAAAAGTCCACGTAAAGTTGCTGGCGGATGATGGCATCATAACCGCCGCGGCCCCCGTTCTCCCAGTCATGGTTACCCGGGATCATGACTACTTTTGCCGGGGTGCCTCTGGCAACAGAGAGTTGGGTATCAAGGATGGCCCGGGAAGCGTTATAAATTGTTTGCTGGTCATCGGGCAGGCCGTCTTTGTAGAGATTATCACCGAGGTAAAGTATCGTTGTTTTTTTATCAAGGGTAATGAAATTCCTGACGGCGTCTACTACCGGGTGTTTGCCATTGGTCAGTTGCCCGGCATCGGCGATCAGCACGATCCGTTGTACAATACTATCCTCATGTGCCTTCCTTTTGGCAAGTGTATCTTCCTGGGCGAAAAGAGGAAACTGGAACAATAGGCCAATAATCCAAACAATATTTTTTTTCATTACCAACGTTGATAGATAACCTCGTTCATTCTTATTTGCCTGACGAGTAATTAAAATAGTAAAAATCACCTGTAACACCAATCCCTGGTGGAATGATTACCCCTCCCAAAGAAAGCTTACAAATTACATAAAACTTTGTCCACAATAACAGCTGGTTTAAAAAATTATGCCAATATGCCTGAAAGCTGAGACTTTGCCAAAGACCCGGCATATAAACAGCAGGCAGTGCTCTTGGTTGTACATCCGGCAGTTTTTTTATGAAAGATTGCAGATTCCGCTTTAGTATCGATGACAGGGTTCAACAATCAATATATACAATTCGGCCATCAGCTGGATATAATTCAGTTTTCAACCGTTACATTTGCCCCTTTATTTTCATCCAGGCTGGTATTATTTGCTTTTTTTTCAAAAAATCGTATCTTTTGCAGTCGGGACCAAACTATTAACTAACTTATTTATTAAACCTTCCAACATGAAACTGCTTAGTGTATTTATTTTATCGCTTTTTGCTGCCGTCCTGCAGGGCAATGCCCAAACGGACTCTGTTGCTGCTGCCGGCTCTAAATTCAGTACCAGCGGCGGACGCTACTTCTGGATGGGAAGAAATTACCGCCAGGAATGGAACACTCCGGTAAAAGCACCGGTTATTAATCTCGCCACTGAGAAGGGTGGGCTAACCCCCATTAAAAAGGGCGGAGGAAAACAGACCAAATCACTGCGGCTGGAAGATGCCAGCGGTAAGCAATATACTCTCCGGTCTATTCAAAAATATGTAACCAGTAAAACATTGCCTGCTGACCTGCAAAGTGATGCGGCAGTTGACCTGGTGACAGATGGCGTATCTGCTTCTTATCCTTATGCTTCCTTGTCTATGGCAATACTGGCTGATGCAGCCGGGGTTCCCTATGGAAAAGTAAAACTGGTGTATATAGGCGATGATCCCAAACTGGGTGAATTCCGGGAAGATTTTGCCAATACACTGAATACGTTTGAAGAAAAATTACCAGCGGGAGTTACCAAAGATTTCGATACAGAGGAAGTAGCAGATAAACTGGAAAAAGATAATGACAATGATGTAGACCAGGGCGCCCTGCTGAATGCCCGCATATTAGATATGTTTGTAATGGACCTCGACCGGCACGAAGGCCAGTGGAACTGGGGTGCCAGAGATAATGCCAACGGGAAGGGCAAAACGTATTTCCCGATCCCCAAAGACCGCGACCAGGCTTTTTATATTAATCAGGGCTTATTGCCCGGGCTGGTAAAAGGACGCTCGTTGGTTCCCCAACTGGAAGGGTTTAAGCCTGCAGCCAAAAGTATCAGCCGCTTCAATTTTGCTGCCCGTAACCTGGACCGTTTCTTTTTAAATCAATTGACCGAACAGGAATGGAGAACGGCCGCCGAAAATTTTGTGGCGAAAATGACCGATGATGTTATTGACAAAGCCATGTTGCAACAGCCTGCGGAGATCAGGGCCATGTCTTCCGGAAAGATTGCCGATATACTAAAAGTCCGCCGCAATAACCTGGTAGCGGAGGTAATGGAGTATTACGCATTTATTACACAAACCGTAAGTATTAACGGAAGCGATAAAAAAGAACTTTTTGATATTACCCGCAATGCGGATGGCAGCACCCTGGTACAGGTATATAAAATTGATAAAGACGGTGCACAGTCCACAAAGATGTATGAAAGAAAATTTGAGCCCCTGCTGACCAAAGAGCTCCGGCTGTATGGAATGGACGGGGAAGATAAGTTTGTGATCCATGGGGATAATGATAAAGCCAAGATCCGACTGATTGGTGGTGGCGATGCAGATATCTTTCAAACAGATTCTAAGCAGAAATCAGGAGTAGTGTATGACAGGACCGATGGCGGTAATACCGTAACCGGCCGTTTCACCAATAAAATGTCGAATGATAGTGCAGTCAATTCGTTTGACCGCCTGGGTTATAAATACCCGTTCCAGTCTGTTTTTGTTACCCTTGGTTTCAATCCTGACGATGGCGTCCTTTTTGGCCCGACATTTAAATATATTCGTCATGGATTCCGAAAATTGCCGTATAAGTCATTGCACCAGTTCAAAGCCCTGTATGCATTTTCTACCAAGGCCCTGTATGTGAAATACAACAATGAATTTATTGGTGTGATCGGTAAGAAAACAGACTTGCTGACGGACATTGAATACAGGGGCCCGAATAATACGACCAATTTTTTCGGTTATGGGGTATCCAGTATCTATGATAAAACTCAGACCGGACGTTTCCGTTTTTACAGAATCCGGTACGACCTGGGTGATATATCGCTGCAGTTACGTCACCGGTTCAGCGAGAAAGTAATGTTGAGCTTTGGACCTACGTTTCAGTTTTATTCAATGGATCCTACCGATAAGCTGAATAAAGTAAGGAATGTGGTGCTGAATACCGTAGCAGCGGGTCTTAATCCGGCTACTATTTTCGACCGGCAGTCTTATTTTGGGGTCCGTGCTACTTTTGTGGTGGATACCAGGGATAATAAAGTGCTGCCTTCAAAAGGAATTAACTGGGTGTCTACCGTAAAGAACTTAAAGGGACTGAATGATAACAGCTATGATAATGTGACACAGATTAATTCTGATTTTGCTTTCTATATCAACCTCGTAAAAGACCGTTTGACATTTGCTAACCGCATAGGCGGTGGTATTACTTCGGGTGATCTGGGTAAGGACTTTGAATTTTTCCACGCCCAATACCTGGGCTCAGATGATAACCTGAGAGGGTATCGTAGAGAACGTTTTGCAGGCAAATCGAAATTTTATAACCAGGCGGAGTTACGCTGGCGCCTGGCAAATTTCAAAACCTATTTGTTCCCCGCTGCTTTTGGTGTCGTAGCATTTATTGATGCCGGTCGGGTATGGAAGGATGAAGACACCGACAAAAAAATGTTCACCGGTTATGGTGGTGGTGTCTGGTTCTCCCCGCTGCGCCGTTTGCTGATCACCGTTTCCTATGCCATGTCAGAGGAAGATAATATTCCGGTGGTTAGTATTGGATGGAGATTTTAATTATGCATTAAATTGAATAGTCCTTAAATAGGAAGCCAGTTCGAAAGAGCTGGCTTTTTTTATTTGAAATAATTGTGACCGCTGTTTGCTTTAAAGTAGTACACGTAAGGGTTTGCCACAACTTGTTCCGTCCGAAGGAGGGAAATGAACACTGATAAAAAAAGATTCTTTTGGGAACCAGAAAAAAAAGTAATTATAAATTATAAACGACCAAAAGTCTGCCTGCGTGGGATTTTTTGGCGACATTTTTTATTGCTTTCTGAAATTCATTTCATCCAACACGCCATTAACGATTTCAGAACTGAACGGTTTTTTGATAAAGCTATTAATACCTTCTTCAAAAGCTTTTTTTTCTATCCAGTCATCGGCATCAGCGGTCATCATGATAATCTTTATTTCATCATCGGCAGATTTGATTTGCCGGATGAAATTAACACCTAATCCTTCCGGGAAACTGTTATCGAGGAAAATGACGGTTGGTTTCAGGTAAGAAAGGAACTGCTCCGCTTCCAGCAAGGAGTGTACTGCCATTGTATGGATTTTTCTGGATTCTAGGATAATGGTCAGTAATCCACTAAGGTCAACATCATCATCGATGATCATAGCTGTTTGTACGGAGGTTCCCATTTTCACATTTCATTTAGATTGATTAAACAAAAATGCTGCCTGTTTTTTTCGCTTTAACGGGGAGCAAGTTGTGAAATAATTTACCCGGAACATGTCACCGGGCAGGCTTGGGGTTCAATTAAATCGCAGTTCTGTGGTGGGATAGAATAGCATGTGCACATTGCTACTAACCAGGAGTGGTTATAAACGTACGATAAAAGGCTATAACCTGGTTTTACTTATGGTTCAGTAATTGCTGTGATGTTACAGTAGATAATTCAACTTTCTTTTCTGCCGGTTTCAGGTCATCAAAATTTACATCAACCCGCAATGCTTTCATTCCGACCACGCCTTGTAGTTCTTCTAAATCATGGTGTTCAATACCGGGTTTCAGCAAGCCTTTGTTTTGAAGAAACTCAATGTACTCAGTGTATTCCGCCGCGTCTTTCGGCTGGGAATATACGATAGCAATTTTACCAGGCTGCGTTAGACGTTCATTGGTATCCCGGATATGGGCTTTGTCGATCCTTTTTTTGACAATCTCGTAACGGATATTATAGGCGCCATCTACATCAAATTTTCTTTCTTCTGTGCGGAAAAGAATGGACAAGGTTTGTCCATGCGATAATATTAATTGTGTGGTCCTTAATGGATGACTCAATTCTTTTTCCAATGCATGCGTTACCCTTGCAGCCTTGGTGAGTACCGTCAGCTCCCACATTTTCAGGTTTCGCAGGTAGATCTCATCAAATTTTTTCCGGGGTGAAATGGACTGCCCCATATAAATATTGAACTCCAACCCATCCGTAACATAACGTTCAAAATAGTGGGGGTACACTTTTTGGGCTGCTGTCTGTTCTTTGTCAATAAAGCGGGCCAGTGTATCATTGATGCGCGATACACTTTGCTCGTAATCCTTGCGGTGATGGTAGAGCATCCCGATTTGGGGATCAAGGGCTGCAAAGTAATGCTCTACGTCATTTTTGAGGGAAGGTTCGGTAGTATGCAGGTGATTGAATACTGCCACTACCTGGCCCTGTAAAAAATCCTGTATGCTCAGCTCTTCGCCGGATTGTAATACATCGGAGGCAGAGGTGATAAACTTATCCAGTTTAAAATCGATCTCCTGTAACAACGGGAAGGAGATCTTTGACTGTGCTATCTTAATTACTTTTTGCGCCATTTCCAGCTGTTCCATGATGTCCAGTTGGATGGAATGGGAACGTGCAGTGGAGGAATTTCGGATATCGATAGCGCCATAAAGCGGATGCACGTCGTTAAAGGCAATCCGTTCTATTTTTGCTTCATCTTTCTTTTGCTTGGTTACAATATAATTAAGGGAAGCTTCGGTAAATTTCCATTCCACCGCAGGCTGTACGGCAGTAAATTTCTTTTTGATCACGGTATCCACCTGGCTATTCAGTTGTTCCAGGCTTTTTTCCAGCCCTAGTGTAAAGAGCGGTATAGCCGCTTCTACTTTACCAATGTGCAGGGGTTTTAACTGGCCTGTAATTTTGGATGTTATTTCCAGCATACCCAACAATCCACCACTATTCGTTTTTAAAGGACAAATGATCAGGCTTTTTGCACCTTCCAGGTGATAATACTGTAGGCATTGTACGTCATCCAGGGACTGCTGGTCCAGCGTTTCAAATAAAAGCGATTGCCTGCTATCCCTGAAAAGCAGTTTACAATAGTCACTTATTTCATCCTTGTCCGCGCTTGAACTAAAATGCCGGAAGAGAATACTGTTATTATTGTGCAAGTCAGAATACACATAGTGATTGTTGATCTTAAAGAATGGAGTGATGCCAATAGAAAGATCTTTTAGCCCCACCAGGCTTTGAATATATTCTTCCAGTTCAGTATAAATGTCGGCTTCGGCAAAAACGTTGTTATCGATCAGCCGGTCTTTTATCCTCGAGATAACCTCCTGTTCCGTAACATCATTGACCCGCATTACGGTAATCCCTTCAAAAACAAATTTATCAATAGGGACCAGCAGCATCAGCTCATCTATGGTGAGTATCCGGTTGCTTTGTTTATCCAGTATGCTATCCGGAAGTTCCGGCATTTCAGCAACAGGCCGTACATCTATGAACCGGCCATCCAGCCGCAATTCCATATAATGATTGAGTCCGGTCAGCTCATCCCGGGAAGAATAGATCAGCCGGGAAATATCGCTGCTGTTGTACCCGATATATTTTTTTAAAATAAGGCCATAGGCAAATCGCAGTCGTTGCTGGTGCAGGCTGTCACCGGCCTGATTTTCGGGAAAAGTGATTTGGTTGGTGCCGGGTTTCAGCAATAATTTTTCAAAAAGAGGTGATGCATAAACGGCATCCAGCGTAAAAGGGAAGGCAACACCATACATAAAATTGGCCGTGGTAGGAGGAAAAACGGCGGACAGGAGTTCCTGGATCAATTCTGCATTGGGAAGTAAGACAGACAGGTCGGTGATGTTGCCGATGAGCTCCGGGTGCAATTCCAATTCTGTTATTACATGGCCATACATTTTTTGCATCCCGGGGTTGCCTTCAGACATATTCTTTTTCAGGGCCATCATCAGCGGGCGAAAGGAGAGGGAGCTTTTTAGTAAGGGTTCTATTCTATGTAAATTTTCTTTTGCTATCATGATTAAGGTTACTAAAGTTTTTTTGAATTAAACACCTGATGTAAAGCTAATAAATATCGGCTGTTTTTGTATCAATCAATCGGGTTACCCCGGCAGGTCCGGGCAGTAGTGTAAAGAGGAGATTCAGAAACATAAAATCTGATAACCAAGGGAAATACCTGGCCATCAGCCCGTCTGCCGGAGAACAAGGGATATCACAGCAGAAATAGAAATACAGGTTAGCCAGAACTTATTCCGTCTGAAGGCGGCAAATGAACACGGAATAACACAGATTCTTCTGCTATGCAGAAGGAATACAGCTTAGCCACGAAGGAACACGAATTGACACGAATATTTGCCTGTGGCAAATAATAAAACAGGTTAGCCAGAACTTGTTCCATCCGAAGGCGGGAAATGAACACGGAATAACACAGATTCTTCTGCGCAGGAGAAAAGGGATGCAGGTGCTGAATTACCTTCTTTGGCGGCCCAATGTCATTCCAACCTTTAGCTGGATGGTGAAGAAAGCATCATTATCTTTTGGATCGCCGCGCTGATCACCAACACTGGTCATATCGCTCGGGTTCAGTTCTCCTTTCCTGTTATTCAATTGCTGTGCAATGGCAGCCAGGTTAACGGGGAGGTAATTATAGAATAAACCCGGGTCGATATAGTTCGTACTTACATCATCGAGGTAGTCCGTATTTAGAAAACGATGGTTCACTTCCAACTTGGCATTGAACATCGAGTTGATCTCGTATTTTACTCCCAGTCCGGCTGCAATATTCAGCTGGTTCAGGTTGTATTGGACCCGGTCAGGATATTCCCTGAAGCCCTGTCCTTCCGTGCGGAGTGGTTGTAGCGAATACCACTGACCATTTAGTTTGGCCTGTGGATCGAATGAATAATACCCTATACCAAGTACTGCATAAGGGGAGAGGCGGGGTGGTTCTTCGTCATCAAAATTCTGGAACATCAGCGGATGAATTTCGAGTGCCAGCTGAAAGTCGGTGATCCTGCTTTTAAAACTGAGGTTGCGTTCATAGCGGCCAAAGGTGGTGGTCTTGACATTCTTCAATAAACTATCAGCGCCATTTACCTGGCCAAAATTTGCTTCTAACCGAAGGCCGATCTTATTCTGGTACATGGCCATGGCATAAATGCCATAGCTGGGTTTGGCCGTTTTCCAGTTCAGGTCTTTGATAAAGTTTTTGCCAATTCCTTTTTTACCGCCCAGGTCTGTGAGAGAGTTCATCAAACCGAAAGAAGCACCGATTTCAATCACCACGGCATTTTCGTAATACCTGTCATTATAGAAGTAGTATTGGGCTTTCAGGGATTGGGTGCATACGATGGTACACAGCAGACCCATAATCAGTAGTTTTCTCATCCTCAAACAATTTTTCTTTTAATTGAATTAAAATATTGCTTCTGTCAGAGGGGCTGGATCGGAGATTGGAATGCGAAAAGGAAAACTAAATGTATCAAATTATCAGGACAGATAAATTTTAAATTATTGTGATGTGGAGAACTCAATAACAGTGTGGATTTTGTCTTTAGATTATGCCTGGTTATAAAAAAACCAGGACGAAGCGAATAATTACCAAAATCGGATTTAATCGACCGATGGTATATTTGAGCATTGAGACATCAACTTGTTTTAATCAAAACGAAGAATTCCCGGTATGAAGAAACAAAACCAGGGCATACAGTATTTTTTATGCCGGTGATTGTATTTTATTCTGCTTATTCATTATTACAAGTCCTGCGATATGTTTTTCACCAGGCAAAAAAGAAAAAGTAACGATAGGTTTAACGTATAAAAACTTTATTGAATTCTTTTTCTTAAAGAGCCTTTTGAAATACATATGATTCAGTTTTTCTCCCGCTGAAAATACCTGCAGGCTGGTTGCAAACCACATTGTTCGCATTTAGGAGTACGGGCAACACATACATAACGGCCGTGTAGGATGAGCCAGTGATGTGCTTTATGGACTAATGCTTCAGGAATATGTTTGACCAGTTCTTTTTCTACGGCCACGGGGGTGGAAGCTGTTTGTGTTACCAGCCCGATCCGTTTGCTCACCCTGAATACATGGGTATCCACGGCCATATTGGGTTGCCGGTCAATAACAGAGGTAATGACGTTAGCAGTTTTCCTTCCCACGCCAGGCAACATGATCAGTTCGTCTACTGTCATCGGGATCTGGCCATCAAACTGGTCCATTACTTTATTGGCCATGCCGATCAAATGCTTCGTTTTATTATTCGGATAGGAAATGCTTTTGATCAACGGGAAGAGCTCATCAAAGCTGGCCTTGCTGAGGGATCGGGCATCGGGGTAAAGGGCAAAGATGGCGGGGGTGGTCATGTTCACTCTTTTGTCGGTGCACTGGGCGGAAAGAATGACCGCTACTAATAATTGAAACGGATCATGGAATTGCAGTTCGGTTTCTGCTACCGGCATATTTTTTTCGAAGTAGTCTATAACGAACTGGTAGCGTTCTTTGCGGGTCATAGATACAAAACTAAGTGCTATGGAAGAGAAAGTGAAAACTCCTGCTTCTCTTCGGCAAAGAATATGTCAGGATTGAGAATTACCTTGTGCGACAGGATGAAATGAGAAGCCATCCTTCGTTAAAGCTACGGAGGATAAAAAAAAGCATCCGCTATTAACGAATGCTAAATCTTTTGAAGCCGGTTGGTTTAACTACTAAACTTCTTCAGTAGCTTGTTCCCTTGCATAGTTCAGCACATTCAATACTACTTCAGTGCGGGGAGCGGTAATGATTTTGTCCAGCCGTTGCATAGAAGCTTTCAGAACAGTCAGCTTTTCACGAAGTGTCCAGTCTTTTTCCAGGGCAGCTTCGATAGCATTGTTCTGTTCAGCAGAACTTTCTTTGTACAAATACATTAAAAGGTCTTCGGGAGTAAAATTTGTCATTTGGCAAATCCAGTTAAGTGTCCAATAATAAGATGTGTCCTCGGTAGCGAGATATTAAAAACGTCCGCTATATTAACGGGGGTGGGTTTGCCTTATTGTGTACCGGGGACTAATTCTTTGAGTTACCGGGGTTTTCCGATATGAGGAAGAGCTCCTCATTGTCCCGTTTCATCAGGTGTTTCTCCCGGGCAACCTTTTCCACTGCAGAGGGATTGGTCTCAAGTGCCTGTAATTCTTTACGTTCTGTAGCAATTTCGGCCGTATAATGTTTTTTGCTTTGCTGTAGTTCCCGGAGCTCTTTCCGGCGCTCATATTGAGTAAAGAAGTCGTTTTTATCCAGGAAAAGGACAACAACGCAGAAAACTGCAAAAGAAATGAAGTACTTGTTTTTGAGAAAACCGGGGATATGGGTTAGTAGTCTGTTCATGGGTTAATAATTCATAGTAAATGGTTCATTGTTTTCGAAATAGTTCATGGCTGATCTATGAACCATGAACTATTTCGCAAACAACTACTTCCCAAATTTAATCTTTCCTTTTGGATATACGGCTGAGCTGCCTAATAATTCTTCGATTCTTATCAGCTGGTTGTACTTGGCTATACGATCAGTCCGGGAAGCCGAACCTGTTTTTATTTGCCCGCAGTTCAAGGCTACGGCCAGGTCAGCGATCGTAGTATCTTCTGTTTCTCCGCTACGGTGGCTCATAATAGTATTGTAGCCATTATGCTGTGCAAGAGTTACAGCATTGATGGTCTCTGTAATCGTTCCTATCTGGTTTACTTTTACCAGCAGGCCATTGGCCGTACCGGTATCGATGCCTTTTTGCAGACGGAGTACATTGGTTACAAAAAGATCATCACCTACCAGCTGTATTTTATTACCCACCTTATCAGTTAATAATTTCCAACCAGCCCAGTCATCCTCGGCCATTCCATCTTCTATAGAAACAATGGGATAGTTTTTAACCCAGCTGGCCCAGAAGTCAACCATTTTTTCGCTGCTGAGTTTTTTGCCGTCTGATTTATGGAAGTGATATACTTTTTTAGCACTGTCATACATTTCACTCACCGCAGGGTCCATCGCAATGGCTATTTGGCTACCGGCTTTAAAACCCGCTGCGCTGATCGCCAGCATTACGGTATCAATGGCTTCTTCATTGCTTTGAATGTCCGGGGCAAAGCCACCTTCATCACCCACATTCGTACTGTAGCCTTTTTTCTTCAATACACTTTTCAGGGCATGAAAAATTTCTACTCCCCAGCGTAATCCTTCGCTGAAAGAAGAAGCACCCACCGGCATCACCATAAATTCCTGAAAATCTATTTTATTATCAGCATGCGCACCACCATTCAGGATGTTCATCATCGGGATAGGCAATGTTTTAGCATTGGTGCCACCGATATACCTGTACAGGGGTAAGGCCGCTTCTTCTGCCGCCGCTTTTGCTACCGCCATACTTACTGCCAGTATCGCATTAGCTCCAAGTTTCGATTTGTTGGGCGTACCATCCAGTTCGATCATCATTTCATCAATACCTGTCTGGTCGGCCACGTCATAGCCCAGCAATATGGGAGCAATCGTCTTATTTACATTGGCTACTGCTTTCAGTACACCCTTACCTAAATATTTTTTCTTGTCACCGTCTCTCAATTCTGCAGCTTCGTGTATACCGGTGCTGGCACCACTGGGAACGGCGGCACGGCCGACGGCACCTTCATCTGTTATCACATCTGCTTCAACAGTAGGATTACCTCTTGAATCTAAAATTTGTCTGGCGAAGATCTCTGAAATGTAACTCATGAGTTGGTTTGAAATTTTTAATGAATAAATCTTCCAAAGGCAGGCAGTCGGCTGCAAAGAAACGATGTTTTGGTTAATTTTTGTCAATGAATAAGAAGATAGGGGGCATTGAAAGGATGAAGGATTGAGGAGTGCAGTTGTTAATACCAGCGGTTCTATTTACCAAACTCCCTTTCTCCCAACCGCGACGAGCTGAATGAGAGAGTAAAGCCCTGGCTGGTAGGAATGAAGTGGCTTAAGAATTTCTCCGTGTTCAACCACTGAGGCAATCTTATTTTTTACGCTACCCGGGAAAGGAGGGATGGGATGGCAAATTCAAAGAAAAAGCCGGGAATTGCGGTGTGTATACATGGATACCCGAATTCATCAATGCAAATGGCAAAAAAGTGAGTGAAATGGGAACGATTATAATTATCAGATAATTCTTTTCACTTTGGCCTGCGTTTCCACTTTATTTTTCTTTTTTACTGCCTGATTTCCACTGCATTTTATTGATGGCGGTCACACTATTCTCCTTTTTTATAATAACGTTTCAGGGGTTTCCAAATCCCCGTATCTTTAAAAAAACAAACCACTATGCGCCTTATCCTTGTCACCTTAAGCATCTTCCTGTGTCCTGTAGTATTCCTGCAGGCTCAAACGCCTGCTAAACTAATAACTACCGTTGAGGGTATTAAAGAATATGAACTTAAAAACGGGTTACGGATATTATTGATACCCGATGCATCACAAACCAATATTGCCATCAATATTGTTTATAAAGTGGGCTCCCGTCACGAAGGCTATGGCGAAAGCGGGATGGCCCACCTGCTCGAACATATGCTCTTTAAGCAATCCAAAAAATTTGTGGATATTAAAAAAGCCATTGCTGATAAAGGTGCTTCTGCGAATGGCACAACCTGGTACGATCGTACCAACTATTATGAAATATTATCTGCCTCCGATGAGAACCTTCGCTGGGCGATAGATATGGAATCAGATCGGATGATCAACTCCAAAATATTGCCGGAAGAACTGAAAAAAGAATTCAGTGTTGTCAGAAACGAATTTGAAATAGGCGAAAATTATCCCAGCGGGGTGCTGAATGAAAGAGTACTCTCTGCCATGTACCTCTGGCATAACTATGGAAAATCCACAATCGGCAGCAAGGAAGATATTGAAAGGGTGAAAGCGGAAAACCTGAAAGTGTTTTATAAAAAATATTATCAACCCGATAATGCCGTACTGATCATTGCCGGCAAATTTGATGAGAAAAAAGCATTGGCGTATTGCCAGCAATATTTTGGCCCGATACCCAAACCCACAAGGGTATTGCAACCTACTTATACTGTTGAACCACCGCAGGATGGCGAACGCAACGTATCCTTACGGCGCACCGGTGATATACAATACATCGCCATGGCTTACCATACACCTTCTTTGGCTGATAAAGATTATGCTGCGAATGATGCCCTGCTGCAAATACTCACCAACAACCCTTCGGGAGTTTTATACAAAAAATTAATAGAAACAAAGCTGGCTTCCGGTCAATACGGTTATGCACAAACACTGCATGATCCAGGCTTTTCTTATTTCCAGGTTGATGTACCTAAAGAAAAAAGTATAGATAGTGCCAAACAGGTGCTCTTGTCTACTATGGATACCATCAACAATATCACTTTTACTGAAGAAGACCTGACCCGTGCCAAAAATATCATTCTCAAATACGCCGAAGACCTGCAGAGTAAAACAACTGATTTTGCGGTAGCGCTGACGGAGTTTGTAGGGGCCGGCGATTGGCGTCTTGTTTTTTTATACCGTGACCGTATTGAAAAACTGACCGTGGCCGATGTACAGGCCGTTGCCAAAAAATACTACAAACCTTCCAACCGCACTTACGGGGTTTTTTTACCTGATGCGGCACCTGACCGGACGGAAGTAGCGGAAACGCCAGATATTAAAAGCTTATTGGCCGGGTATAAAGGCAAAGAAGTGGCGGCACAAAAAGAGAATTTTGAGAATAATATAGAAAATATTAAGAAAAATACGGAATACGGTACACTTGCCAACGGGAGCCGCTATGCATTACTGGAAAAGCCCACCAAAGGAGATAAGATCACCGCCACTATTACCCTCCGATTTGGTGATGAAAAAAGTCTGACCAATAAAAACGAGGCCGGATCTCTATTGGCAGATATGTTATTAACGGGTACGACTACCCGCACTAAAGAACAGATTGCAGATGAACTGGATAAAATAAAAACAGATATTTCCTTTTCCAGTGGGGCAGGTTCATTATTAGTCAGGGTCAATACAGATAAGCAAAATCTTCCTGCGGCCCTGACTTTACTGGAAGACCTGTTGCTGCACCCAAAATTTGAACAGGCAGAATTTGACAAAGTTGTTTTGAATACCAAAGCAGGTTATGAAACTGGTAAAAGCGATCCACAAACAGTTGCCTATGAGCGACTCGGTAAACTGGTAACCGGGTATGCCAAGGGCCATCCTTTTTATGCTGCTTCAACAGAGGAGAACCTGGAAGAACTGACGAAAGTAAAACTGGAGGATATCAGAAATTATTACAGGAATTTTTATGGCGCTAATAATTCGGTGTCGGTTTTTGCAGGACAAATCGATAAACCCAAAATAAAAGACTTCTTACGTACTGCATTTGAGAAATGGAATAGCAAAGAAAGCTTCAAAGAACTGGAACCTGTGTATTATGCTTCAAAAGCAACGACAGAAGCTATCAATACACCGGATAAAACGAATGCCATACTGATTGGAGCTCTAAACCTTAATATTTCCCGTAAGCATCCAGATTACCCGGCTGCAACGATGGCCAATGAACTCTTGGGTGGAGGGGCTTTCTTGTCTTCGAGAATACCACAACGGCTTAGGGAGAATGAAGGGATGAGTTATGGTGCCGGTAGTTTTATGGATGTAGAGTATAAGTATAACACGGGTACCTGGGGAGTGTATGCCTACTTTAATCCTCTTTATAAAGGCCGCCTGGATTCAGCCCTGCGCCAGGAAGTGGATAAAGCTATCAAAAGCGGCTTTACCCAAACCGAGCTGACCGCTTCTATCAAAAGTTGGGAAGAGCAGAATAAAACCACCCTGGGGAATAATGAAAACCTGGCCGGTATTATCTCTTCTTTTATGCTGAATGAAAGAGACTTGTCACAATACAACGAATTTCAGAATAAAATCAAATCGTTGGGCCTGGACGCAGTAAATGCTGCCTTGCGTAAATACTTTGATCAATCGAAACTGGTATTGATCTACGGCGGCGATTTTGAAAAAGGAAAAACAACTAACCCAACTGATAAGAAAGGGTTTTAATTAGTCAGGGTTTTAAAGATATTTTCTAAACTCCGGTTCTCGCTTTGCAGTGAAACGATGTTGAGGTTTTGCTGCATTGCGATGGCCAGGATCTGCCTGCGAACTGCATCGGGATTATTGGTTTGTAGTTTGTAGCCAGCCTGCCCACCCGGCAGTGGGTCTACCGATGAAACACCTTCTATTTTTTCAAACATAGTTTTTTCAATTACTTCTTTGAATTGTACGATCACAACATGGCTGTCTTTTTTTCCCTTTTGTAAATTGGCCAGCGTGTCATCGGCTACAAGCTCCCCTTTGTTGATAATAATGATCCGGTCACAAATGGCTTCCACTTCCTGGAGAATATGAGAAGAGAAGAGCACCGTTTTATCCTTCCCTTGTTTTTTGATCACTTCCCGAATTTCTATGATCTGGTTAGGGTCGAGGCCAGTGGTTGGTTCATCCAGTATCAATACTTCCGGGTCGTGTATCAACGCTGCTGCCAGCCCCACCCGTTGTTTGTAACCTTTGGAAAGTTGCCCAATCTTTTTCTTAGCCTCTATTTGTAACCCAACTGTTTCAATGACTGTTTCAATTTTTGATTTTGTGTTAGCTACTTTATACACGGCTGCTATAAATCCAAGATACTCCCGTACATACATATCATAATACAGGGCATTCAGCTCGGGTAAATAGCCGATCTTCTTTTTTGTTTCCAATGGCGCTGTTGCTACATTAATTCCGCATACAAATGCTTCACCGCCGGTTTGCTGCAGGTATCCGGTAATTATTTTCATGGTGGTGGACTTGCCGGCACCGTTAGGGCCAAGGAATCCGACGATCTCTCCTTTGCCTACTTTAAAGGAAATATTATTGACGGCCTTTTGTTCACCATATTCTTTCAGCAGGTTTTTAACTTCAATTGACATACTACAAACCTACATCAAAACTGTAAAATCGTACCACTCTCTTTCGCGATGCATATTTCTGTATTTTTACTGCAATGGTTACCATCATTACTATTATTTTTATTATTGGCTACATCGCCATTGCGCTGGAGCACCCGTTGAAAGTAAATAAAGCGGCCACCGCCCTTATTACAGGCGTACTTTGCTGGACAATTTTTGCCCTGTTCACAACAGATAAGGACTCGCCTGCACACCTGTTGACAGAGAATCTGGGTGAGGTGGCCGGTATACTGTTTTTCCTGCTGGGCGCTATGACGATCGTGGAACTGATTGATGCACATGATGGATTTGAGGTCATTACCAGCCGGATCCGAACCACCAGCAAAAGAAAATTAGTGTGGATCATCGGGTTCATTACTTTTTTTCTTTCAGCCATACTGGATAATCTCACCACCACGATTGTGCTGGTATCGTTATTACGCATTATTATTCCTGAAAAACAAGACCGGTTATTATTTGTCGGACTGGTCATTATAGCTGCCAATGCCGGCGGAGCCTGGAGCCCTATCGGGGATGTAACAACCACCATGTTATGGATAGGCGGACAAATTACTGCCGGAAGCATTATTGCTCAGACAATCCTGCCAAGCCTGGTCTGTTTTTTGGTTCCTGCTTTTATTATAAGCCGGCAAGTGAAAGGGAATGCGGTTCGGATCGATGAAGGACAACCGTATAAAAATCTTACAAATACCAGCCGTGAGCGGAACATCGTATTTTGGTTAGGGGTCGGCAGTCTTTTGTTTGTACCAGTATTTAAAACAATTACTCACTTGCCCCCTTATATGGGTATTTTATTCGGGTTGGGTGTGATGTGGGTAATAACAGAAATGATCCATAGTGAAAAAGATGAAGGGGAAAAAGGCTTGCTTTCGGTCAATCACGCTTTACGAAAAATAGATACACCCAGTATTTTATTTTTCCTTGGCATTTTATTAAGTATTGCGGCCTTGCAGGCAACAGGTATATTAAGCAACCTGGCTATAGCAATGGATAACACAATCGGCAATATTAAAATAATTACGCTGACTATCGGCCTACTATCAGCTATAGTGGATAATGTACCGCTGGTTGCAGCTGCGCAGGGCATGTATAGTTTGGATCAATATCCAACCGGTCATTTTTTCTGGGAGTTTTTAGCTTATTGTGCGGGAACCGGGGGTAGCTGTTTAATCATCGGCTCTGCAGCCGGTGTGGCGGCCATGGGATTGGAGAAGATCGAATTTTTCTGGTATATGAAAAAAATTGGCTGGCTGGCATTGCTGGGCTATCTCGCAGGAGCAGCCGCTTTTATTTTGCAGCACCAGTTAACAGGCTAAACTACAAATCGTCATATTCGTATAGGCTGTCAATATGTGTACCTGCTTTCATTTCGTACACCGGTTTTATCAGTCCGTCTTTCAATCCGTACACCCATCCATGCAGGTCAGGTCGTTGCTCATGTTTCCATGCACGCTGTATGATGGATGTCTTGGCAAGGTTAAAAACCTGTTCCATTACATTCAGTTCCACCAGCCGGTCCGTTTTTTTATTTTCATCGAATATCAGGTCGAGCTCTGAACGATGAATACGATAAACATCTTTGATATTTCGCAACCACATATTCAGCACCGGCTTTAAATCATTTTTAGTGATAGCGGCCTTGATACCACCGCAGCCATAGTGCCCACAAACAATTACATGTTTTACTTTAAGATGATTAACAGCATAGTCCAGCACACTCAGCACATTCACATCGTTATTAATGACAAGATTTGCAACATTGCGGTGAACAAAAATTTCACCGGGCATGGTGCCTGTTATCTGGTTGGCCGGCACCCGGCTATCGCTGCAGCCAATCCATAAATATTCCGGTGTCTGTAATTCCGAAAGCTTCCTGAAAAACTCAGGGTCGGTTTTTAGCATATCTGCTGCCCAGGCTTTATTCTCGGCTAGCAGTGTTTCGTATGGTTTCATAAATGATCGGTTTCTTTTCAAAAATAGACTTTATTGCGGGGAAGGAGAAAGAGCTAACAGATGTTTGTATTCATCAACTCATAACGCTTTATTTTTTAATATAAATATGACTAAAGGCCGAAACAATTTTATTTACAGCCTGTTATCTTTTATAGAAGCTGAAAAGCAATTTCAATAACCAATAATTGATTTCAAATCATCGGTGAACGGTTTGGTTTACAAGCCTTAAAGCAGTACTTTGCGACACTTTCAAATGACAGGTAAACAAAAAAAATATAATTTTATTGAAACAGGGTCCGTCATTTTTATGATTTTGGCTTTGCTATGGCTTACTGTCAGTGCTCCATTTGTGTTTGTAAGTCAGCAGGAGCTTGCCAAACAGAACAAAATGGCCGATACCCAATCGCCACTGTCCGGGAGTGAAGAAGAGGCATCTAATCCTTTTTCAACTTCTACGGAAGAAAAAAATCCAGGCAGTACTTCCTTGTCAGAAGAATACCTTCATGATCACGATATCGTTGACTATTTCTTCTCTATAAACCTGCAGCCCCACAAATGTGAAAACTCAGGTACTTACATTTCTTATCACGGCGAACTCCTCGTTCCTCCACCCAACGCCGCATAATTTAAACTTCCCCTTGTTGCTTGCTATAGGCTTTTAGTAAAGCCTGAGTATCCAATTTTATTTTATAACAGCATTGTTGTCATTTCTGATGGCAGGTATTCAAATTATTAAAAAATGAGAAAACATTCTAAAGAGTTTTTGCAAAACCTTACACCGTATAAATGTTTTGAAATACTGGTAGAAGGAAACCAGCGATTTGTGAATAACCTTAATAAAAACCATGACCACCTGGAAATGATCAATGAAACCAGAGATGGCCAATATCCGTTTGCAGTAGTATTAAGTTGTATGGACTCCAGGGCTTCGGCAGAACTGGTTTTTGACCAGGGTTTGGGCGACCTGTTTAGCATACGGGTAGCTGGCAATATCGTTAATAACGATATATTGGCCAGTCTTGAATATGCCGTTAAGTACGTAGGTTCTAAAATTTTAGTTGTATTAGGCCATACGGAATGCGGAGCTATTAAAAGTGCAAAAGCTGGTGTAGAAGATGGACATATTACAGACCTTTTAAAGAGAATACAACCTTCTATCAGTAAGGCTATGCTGAAAGATGAGGCAGAACATCTTTTTTCTGATAACGTTGCGTATGCTAATGTAGAAAACAGCCTCGAAGAAATTTTAACCCGAAGTGCAATTGTAAAAGAAATGTTTGCAAAAGGTGAAATTGGAATTGCAGGCGGTGTTTATAATATTCAAAATGGCCAGGTTGATTTCTTTAAGAACCTTACTAAAAAGAAAAAAGAATATAACAAACTTGTAAATGCTTTATAAGTAGAAATCGATTGTCTTTAGCATAAAAAAAAACATGAGACTTAATACAAAGCATCTAAAATCAGATCTGCCAGCCGGGCTTGTGGTGTTCCTGGTAGCATTACCTCTTTGTTTGGGTATTGCTATAGCCAGTGGCGCCACACCTTTCAGTGGTTTAATAGCAGGTATCGTTGGCGGGCTGGTTGTCGGAGTTTTCAGCAATTCACAACTAAGTGTTAGTGGCCCTGCAGCTGGTCTGGCCACCCTGGTAGCAGGTGCCATTATTGCGATCGGAGGTCTTGAAAATTATAGCCTCTTTTTATGTGCAGTGGTAATGGCCGGTCTGATACAAATTGGGCTGGGTGCTTTAAAACTTGGTGGCATTGCCAACTATATTCCCGGCAGTGTGATAAAAGGGATGCTGACGAGTATTGGAATTTTGATTATCGCAAAACAAATACCACATGCCTTTGGACGAGATACGGATGAACAGGGACATGTTACAGAGCTATTCCCCTATGGTAATGAGGACTGGCATGAGCTGCTGATACCCCTGCAAAAAATTGAAGTTGGCGTGGTTATCATTTCGCTGGTTTCGATACTTATCATGGTGTTATGGGATCGTTCTTCTCTGAAGAAAAAAATACCCTTTATTCCCAGCGCTCTTGTTGCAGTAGTGGCAGCGGTGGTTATTAACCAGATCTGGATCGGGACGGGCAGCAGGTTTGAGATAGCGGAGTCGTCACATCTTGTCAATTTACCAGTAGCCAAAAATCCTAATGAGTTTTTCGGTTTTTTTACCCTGCCTGACTTTAGCGGATTTACGAACGGTACCGTAATCATGTATGGTTTTATAATCGCATTGATTGCTTCTTTGGAAACATTGCTGAGCATTGAAGCAATTGATAACCTGGATCCGCAGCGAAGGGTAACCAATACCAACCGGGAATTAACAGCCCAGGGTATCGGTAATACAATTTCCGGGTTAATCGGCGGTCTGCCTATTACCAGCGTTATTGTACGTAGCAGTGCTAATGTTAATGCGGGAGCTAAAACAAAGCTATCCACCATTTTTCATGCTGGATTGCTATTGGTAAGTGTAATACTTATTCCTGTAGTACTAAATAAGATACCATTGGCTGCTTTAGCTGCAATACTCATACTAACCGGATGGAAGCTAGCCAAACCTGCGGTATTTATGGGATTTTGGAAAGCAGGTAAATACCAGTTCATTCCGTTTATTATCACGGTTGTTGTTATCATCGCCATCGACCTGTTTAAAGTGATGCCCATACTAAGCGGAAAAGGGCTGATCATTGGTGTTTTTGCCGGAATTATTGCGGCAGCCGGAGCTATTCTTCATGGCAACCTTAAAAACTCTTATTATTTTCATTCGGCAAAGCATAAACTAGGTGATACCATCACGGTCAGGCTTTCAGAGGAAGTTTCATTCCTCAATAAGGCTGCCATTCGCCAAACCCTTGATCACATGCCGGAGAATTCATCTGTTCTGATCGATGCTTCGAATACCCGTTATATTGATTATGATGTGCTCGAGCTGATTAAGGAATTCAGGGATATTAAAGCGCCGTTGAAACATATTGCGCTTGAATTAAGAGGCTTTAAAGACGCTTACAGAATTGACAACACATCCAACGTTCAGTCAGGACATTAAATTTAAATAATGGAGTCGCCTTTTGATGAGAACCATACACTGCATGAACTTAAGCATTATTTGCCCTCACAGCAGGCATTAAAGGACTTCATTCATCATAATTCGCTGCATGCTTTACAGCACATGAAATTTTATGATGCTATTTTCAAAGCGTCAAAAATTTTTGGATTCCAGGTGCATTTACAATTGCCCGAATACCGGGCTATGTATAAAACCGGAAGAATACGGGAAGATGTACTGCAAATGGTGATTGCCAATAAAAAAGGAAAAGAAGCGGTTACAGATTGGAAGAAAAAGCTAATCAATACCGATTATGATACGATCAACCAACCGCGTATCGGTCTACTGCGGAAGTATTGGAAAGATTTTTATCAGCTTGACTTAGACAATAGGGTTCACCCAATACTGTTTCGTATTCTTTGTGCTTTTTTAGACCAGGGTATTGCTATTGAAAGTTTTCCGGTAGTGAATAAACCTTTTATAGAAAGCGTTAAAGAATTGGAACAAAATAGTTTTTTTAGTTTCTTTAAAACAAAGGCGGTAAAACAAAAATTCATAGCAGGAGATTACTCCATACAAGAACTTTTAAAAACAATCGTTGGAAAAGAGGAATACTTTGAACAATATCTTTTCGACCAGCAATTTGGTCATCATGGATGGAGTGGCTTTGTGAGTGCCGTAGAGGATAACCCTCAAACAATGCTCGACAGGAAGCAGATAACACTAAAAGAATTATTGGAATTTGAATTGCTGTTGGAACTGGATGCAATAAACCATGCATTGGGAAATAAATGGCAGCCATTAACCAACCATGTTACAGTGCCGCCAGTTAAATTGTTTGCTGAAGTTGCCAAAACAGAACTGGCTGAGGTAATAGAACTCTGGCAGGATGCTTTTGAATGGAGTTATTATGATTCAGTGTTGAAGGGGATATTAATGGCAGCCCCCCTAAATCCCCCCGATAGGGGAACTTTAGACTCCCATAGTTTAGATACTCAAAAAAATAAAACAGACATAGAAATATCAGGGTATAAAACCCCTCCTTCAGAGGCGCTTGGGGAGGCCGGTGTTTCCCTCCAGGCAATTTTTTGTATTGATGAAAGAGAGGATTCTATCCGCCGGCATATTGAAGCCGTTGATAAAAAAGCAGAAACATTCGGTGCTCCCGGTTTCTTCGGAGTTGAATTTTATTTCCAGCAGGAAGGGGGTAAGTTTTATGATAAACTTTGCCCGGCACCTGTGACACCCAAATACCTGATCAAAGAATCGGATGCCAAATCGGTAAGGAAGGATGAATTGATCTATACTAAACTTACACATGGTATTTTATCAGGTTTTTTATTGAGCATAAGTTTTGGGTTTTGGGCTTTTCTAAAAAAGATACAGTTATTGTTTCGTCCCAAAATGAGCCCGGCTATTTCCAATGCTTACGGGCATATGGATAAGCTGTCTACACTTACGATCGAAAATAAAAATCTAACGGATATTGAAAACGGTTTGCAGGTCGGCTATACTCTGGATGAAATGGTAACAAGGGGAGAAGGTTTTTTGCGGGGTATTGGCCTGGTCAAAAACTTCGCACCCATTATTTATTTTGTAGCACATGGCAGCAGCAGTGCCAACAATCCGCACCACGGAGCACATGATTGCGGAGCCTGTAGTGGAAGGCCCGGCGCTACCAATGCTAGAGTGCAGTCATTTATTTTAAACCATAAAAAGGTAAAAGAAGTACTGACAACGAAAGGAATTGTAATTCCCGATACAACGCAGTTTATAGGGAGTATGCATGATACCGCTGCCGATGTATGGGGCTATTATGATGAAGATATGCTGACGACTGCAAATGCCCAACGACACCTGGTCAATCAACAAAATTTTGAAACAGCGTTAAACCTGAATGCAAAAGAACGAAGCCGTCGTTTTGCCTCCATCAATACCAAACAGGAGTTAGAACAGGTTCGTAAAGCAATTCATAGCCGTTCGGTTTCTTTATTTGAACCAAGACCGGAATTGGGACATGGTACCAACACCTTAGCCATTATTGGCCGCCGCCAAACAACCAAAGGGTTGTTTCTCGACAGAAGAGCTTTTTTAAATAGTTATGATTATACCACTGACCCCGATGGAGCCATTTTAACGGCAGTTATGCGGCCTATCGGTTTGGTTTGTGGTGGTATTAACCTGGAGTATTATTTTTCACGAGTGGATAATATAAAAATGGGAGCTGGCACCAAGCTGCCTCATAATGTTATGGGACTGTTTGGCGTGGCAAATAGCAGCGATGGTGATCTGCGGCCCGGTCTTCCCTGGCAAATGATCGAAGTGCATGATCCGGTGCGATTGCTGGTGATTGTAGAACACCAACCCGATATTGTTTTGAAAGCTATTCAATCTTCACAGGAAGTGTTTGAATGGTATAAGAATGAATGGGTACATATTGTGGCCCTGCACCCGGTAGAGAAACAGTTTTATTATTTTAAGAATGGAGCTTTTGCCAAGTACGAACCCATTACCAATGCCAGCGAGATAAAAACCATCCATAACATGGAAGAATTTATCGAAGGGGCAAAGGAGATGGAAACAAATCATATTGTGCATGCCACCGAAGAAAACCTGCCAGTGTATTTGCTGGACTAGGATCAGTATAACCCGGAAGAAAAGGTATAAATGAGTCAACTACTTATTTTATTTGTAGCCATACCGATGCTGGCTTTTTTTATTACCCTGTTATGGCAAAACCGGGATGAAAAAGTTATTGGCAGCGTTGTGCGTTTTGCAAAACTGTCCAATATTTTGGTGGCGATATCCTTTTTTGTTTGGTGGATCATAAATGGACTTGAACCAGTCAGTCATAAAGTGGCCACCCTGTACGAAACCGATAATTTTGTTTTTGCTATTCAGTTATATTACGATGAAGTAACAGCCGTATTCAGTATTGTTGGTGCCTTGTTATTCTTTTTAGTAGCCACATTCAGCAAATACTATATGCACCGGGACGAGGGCTACAAACGTTTCTTTAATACCATCCTGTTATTTGCAACTGCCTATAATTTTATCATCCTGGCAGGTAATTTTGAAACCCTGTTCATCGGCTGGGAAATAAAAGGTATTTGCTCTTTTATATTAATAGCCTTTTACCGTAATCGTTATTTGCCGGTAAAAAATGCCTATAAGGCCGTTTCCAATTATCGTATCAGCGATGTGGCCCTGATGCTGGCGATGTGGATGATGCATCACCTGACACACCAGAATATTAATTTTTCACAATTGGGAGAAGCAAAAGAGATCGCTATAGCAGCAAATCAAACAGGCATGGCCATCTTTATCGTCTGTATGATCATCTTGCCTGCCACGATTAAATCGGCCCAGTTTCCTTTCACCACGTGGCTGCCAAGAGCCATGGAAGGACCTACTGCTTCCTCCGCTATTTTCTATGGCTCACTAAGTGTTCATATTGGTGTTTTTCTATTGCTGCGTACACATCCTTTCTGGGAAGATATGTTGTGGGCCAAGATCGTTATCATTGCAATTGGTGCCATAACAGCTGTAATGGCAACGATGATAGCAAGAGTACAGCCAACCGTCAAAACGCAAATTGCTTATTCATCAGCCGCACAGATCGGGTTGATGTTTATCGAGATAGCATTGGGCTTTCACTGGCTGGTGTTGGTCCATTTTGCAGGCAATGCTTTTTTAAGAACCTACCAGTTATTGGTTTCGCCTTCGGTGTTAAACTATCTGGTGCATCACCAGTTTTTCCATTACGTTAAACCAACACAAAAAGTAGTTTCGAAAATCAACGCTTCAATATATATGCTGGGCGTTAAAGAATGGAATTTAGACAGCATGATGTTTACCTATTTATGGAGCCCTTTTAAGTGGCTCGGCAAAAAAATACAATTTTTACAATCCAATATCGTCATCGCAATTCTTAGCATTACCGGTACAGCCTTTTTAATCCTTGGCTATACCGATCAAAGCAGGATTCCATCCTTAGCGGGTGCCTGGCCAATTATTTTGATGAGTCTTGCTTTAGTGATTATTCTTGTCGCTTTCTCTTCCCGGAAATCGGCTATCAAAGCATGGAGCTGCCTGATAACAGCTCACTTATTTATTATGGCGGCGGTCCTATTCAATGCACCGCATGTCAACCTGGTAGAGATCATATTTTATGCAAGTGGCGTATTGCTGGCTTTTTTACTGGGGTATTACTGTTTGCAAAAAATAAAGGCTATTGATAATGATATTTCGCTCAACCAGTTTCACGGTTATGTATATGAGCAAAACACAACCAGCTTTTTGTTCCTGGTAGCAGCCATGGGTATGCTGGGCTTCCCCTTAACAGCCGCTTTTATCGGAATTGATGTACTCTTTACCTATGTGCATAGTGACCAGGTAGCATTGATCATCCTGATGGCTCTGTGTTTTATTTTTGTTGAACTCTCAGCGTTTCGTATTTTATTGCGTATCTTCTTTGGTCCGCATAAAAAATTAAATCATCCTGTTGCGTTCAGGTCTTCCTGATGCTGGTAAAATTTGGTAATAAAAAAAATAGCTCCCTTTTTTTTATTTAGCAATTGCTGTTGCACAAAACGACAGGGGCAACGATTTCAACAATACCAACTGGCTGCAAACAATTAACACAATCAACCTGAATAAAAAATGGAGCATTCATGCTGAATACCAATGACGCAGGGAAAAGGGGTTGAAATACTGGCAGCAAAGCTTGTTGCGTATTGGCGCTAATTACAAACTGAATGATAATATAACTGCACATGCCGGTTATGCCTGGGTAAAAACATTTCTATATGATGATTATCCTATTGCCAATAATGGCACTTTCCCCGAACACCGCTTGTATGAGCAGATTACTTTTCGACAACCGGTAAATAAATGGATATTCTCTCACCGCTTCCGTATCTAACAACGCTGGCTGGGCAGGGTGACGGCAAATACTGGCAATAATAGGGAAATAGAAAACTAGTTTTTTCTGCACCGTTTTCGTTACCAGTTCAGGACCCAATATCCATTTTGGATAAAGGGAGATAAACAATTTTACGGTGTTGCGGCGGATGAAATATTTATTGGGGCAGGAAAAAATCCCGGTACTAATATTTTTGACCAGAACCGGATTTTTTTTACTGCTCGGATATAAACTAAATAAAAAAATATCACTGGAAGCCGGGTACTTTAACCAAACACTACAGCAGGGCAGAAGGATTAACAATGCCACTATTATGCAACGCAACAATGGAGTAGTTGTTTTTTCTTTTATTAATTGGTTGTTTTTTATTTATCTTCTGAATAATGTTCGTTTAGCTTCACCGGTCTGGAGGCTTTACCGGCCACTTTCATTTGTATTACATCTACTAACAAAGCGAATGCCATGGCGAAGTAAATATAACCTTTCGGAATATGGACATTAAAGCCTTCCACCAGCAGGGTAAAGCCAATCAGCAGCAGAAAACTTAAAGCCAGTACTTTAAATGCCGGGTGTTTGTTTACAAAATTGCTGATAGGGGCAGCGGCTATAAGCATTATAATAACCGTTACAATAACCGCTACATACATCACCCAAACTTGATCTACCATGCCTACAGCGGTGATGATGGAATCAACAGAAAATACAATATCTAACAACAGTATTTGACCGAGAACTGCATTGAAAGTTACCTTCTTAATTTTTCGTTCACCATCTTCATGTTCACCTTCTATCTTATAATACATCTCCTTGGTGCTTTTATAGATAAGGAACAGACCGCCTAGAATGAGAATAAGGCCTTTCCCGGTGATGCTAGTATTGAACAGGCTAAATAATTCCTTATCCAGTTTCATGATCCACGCTACAGCGGCGAGCAGTCCCAGCCGCATTACCATGGCCAGCAGGATGCCCCAGTTCCTCGCTTTACGTTGTTGTTCTTTCGGCAATTTCCCGGCGAGTATAGATATAAAAATAATATTATCAATACCCAATACTACTTCAAGGGCAATGAGCGTAAGCAGTGATATAATTAATTGTCCATCCATAATATTTTATTTATCAGGTTAAAAAGTCATTCGATTATTACGAATCAAAAACGTTACTTAGAAAAAAACCATAATGGTGCTGGTTATTTTTTTGTTACGATTATAAAACTTCCCATATCATCGTTGTCATCATAATCCTATTCCTTTTTTCCCCGTTGTTCATGTTATTTAAATCTTGCGCAGACTGCAAAATAGCTGATTTCTCAATGATTTTATCAAGCTCCTCCTTATCCAATCAAACGCCCCGGTATTACGGACAATAATCAATTGCTACACCCTGGCGTTAGGGTATTACTAATACTTTGTTGAAATGGCATGTAATTTTTTACAGGCTATTTCAACAGGTGCCAATTCATTTCAGAAACACTAAGCCTAATAAATACTAAATCAAAAATCAAATAAATTGCCTAAAAAACCACCTCTCCCTCTATTAGGGTTGTCGTTATTGTCATTCCGCTTTTTGCGGTTGAAGAATCCTTCATCATCATCGTCGTCGTTGTCATCATCTTGCTGCCTTCTTTTTTCACCTTGATTTTTTAAGTTTTGTGATGTTTCGGAACTTGTTGATTTTTCGATTATTTTATCTAACTCACCTTTGTCCAACCAGACACCGCGGCATTTGGGACAATAATCAATTTCCACTCCTAGTCTTTCTGTCATTACGAGTGTTTCTTCACAATTTGGACATTTCATAACTTACGATTTTAATTTTTAAAATGGTTATTGTATCAATATACCCGCAGCCCATTGAAGAGCGTTTTGGGTTTTAAAATATTTTGCTTTCAGCTCCTGTAATTTTTGTAAAGCTTCCAATGTTTTATTTTCTCTTACATTAATAAGAAACAGGGAACTTTCACCGGACTGGAACCGTATTTCTTCCCCCCGTTGTAAGGCGAGATAGTTTTTATATGCTTTTTCCTGCAATGCAACCTGGTTTTTCAGCGTTGTCAATTCATTGAAATAGCTTTTTACTTTATTTTCAATCTGCAATTGCTTTTGTGTTTGCTTCAACTGTGTCTCTGTAATTTCTAATTTAGCTTTTTTGTATTCACCTCTTCCCTGCGATAAACGAAGCGGGATACCAAACGACAAGCCATATTGAAAATTATTTTCGAATAAAGGACCGGTAGCTGTTTTTAAAATAGCATATCCCTTGCCCAATTGATTGTACCGGAAATTTATGGTTGGCAACAGTTCCTGAAATTTTAATTTCTTTTCTACACCTAACACATCCAGCTTATAATTATAAACAATAAGCTCGGGATGATTCTTGCGTGCAGCATCTAATAAACTATCCAGCTCGGGTATTGCTGATGCGTTAATAGTTGAAGTTTGCAAATCATCAGCAGGGACAATCGTTTCAGGCAGATAAAAAGGTTGCGTTGCTGCTGTCCACAAATATACAGACAACTCCAGTCCATTATTCTGATAATCAAGCCATGCCTGGCTTTTTTGTATTTCAAAATTTTGTAATTGAGCAACAGCCTCAGTAGTATCAATGGCGGGACGGTCGCCTAACTGAAAAGCTGTTTTTACTAAGTGTACCCGTTTTTCATTTACTACAACCGCCTCACTTACTATTTTATAAACCTGGTATTGCTGTGTCCAGTTCCAGTAGGTTTTCATAGCCTCCAGTAAGAGGTTATTTAATATATTTCTTTTCTCCACTTCCGAAGCCTCCCGAAAAATCTTTGCAGTTTGCAGGGCAGCCCTTCTTTTATCCATTAATAAATTTTTAGCCAATGGCACACTGATACCGAAATAACTGGTCTCTCCTTTTGTTTCTACCGGTTCAGTCCGGTTACCTGACAAATATTCCAATCCTGCTGATACTTCTATACCAAACCAGGTGGGAATAGATAGTTCCGGCCGGCTGTAATAAAAATAATCAGTACCGTCAAAGGTCTTTTGTTCAGATTCGTTTTTTAAAACCGGGTCAAACATTCCTTTAGCTATGGTGATATCTGCTTTCGCCTTTTCAATAAAAATATCTGCTTGCTTTGCTACAGGATGAAACCGTTTTACTATCTCCATTACCTGTTGTGCAGATAAAGTTTTTAATGAGTCCTGTGCCGTTGCCTTTAGCAACAAAGACATTGCAAGTAGTAGTAGAGCATATCTTAAGGGCTTCATTTAATTTCTTTTTTATCAATTTTATTTTTCTTGTAATAGTCTGGTGGAAATCCATTGATGTTACGCCACAGCTCATACCATACCGGTACATCTTTTAATAAAGCTATGCCTTGTGATCCCGCCCCTATTTTTAATTGTTTCGGCCAGGGTCTGTCATCCGTATCTTCTTTTACAAGTACCCTGAATTTTCCATTCACACTTAGATTGCTTTCAATCGCCACAATCTCTCCGCCAAATGTGCCGGATGATGCTTTGGGCCAGCCACTGAAAACAATTGCCGGAAAACCATCGAACATGAAGCGAACTTTTTGTCCCGGGCTCAGCAGCGGCAGGTCAAGCGGCTGCACAAACATCTCCACTGCATATTGAATTTTATCCGGTACAATTTCAGCAATCATATCACCATCTTTTACAAACTCACCAATACCGGCCTTCTGTGCTTTTATTATCTGCCCGCTTTGCGAAGCAAGTACATAATACATACCATTACGAATAGTATAACTGGCATATTGGTTTTCTAATTTAGCAACATCGGCCTGGCCACTGGCTATTTGTGTGAGTGATTGAAACTGGTCACCTTGTGCTTTAGCCACTTTTTCAATGTTCTCTTGCTGCAAGGCATTCATTTCAATGCGGGTAATTGTTAAGTCCTGTTTACTATTGGATAATTTATTTTCTGCACTTATTTTTTTGGCCATTGCATTCTGGTATTGCTGGTTTCTTATTTCCAATTGCGTCAATGACACCAGCCCACTGTCGTACATCACTTTTTGGCGGTTATACTGTTTAGTGCCAATACTAAAATCGTTCGCGGCTGCCATGGCTTCTGCACTATCTGCCTGCACTTTCAGTTGCAGCTGGTTTAACTTGTTCAGCAGTTGATTTAGTTTTAGCTGTAAGCCACTGTTAATAGCACTAATCTGCTGGTCGGCCACACCCACTTTACTTTTGTAGTAGTCCACAGATAATTGCTTTCCAGCTAACTGCTCTTGTGTACGTTGTAACAGGTTAGGATCGAGGTAGTCAACTTTTACTTCCGATAATTGCACCAATGTATCACCGGCTTTTACATAATCACCTTCTTTGATATGCCATTTCATTACACGGCCACCGATGATGGTGTTTACCTGTTGTGGCCGCTGGTCCTGGTACAGGGTTGTTACAGCACCTCTTGCCCGTATGTTCTGCGTCCACGGCAAAAAGAGAAAGATTATAAAGATACCAATGCAGATAAAAAACCAGAGTCTTACCCGACTCTTCTTATCATGCTTATAAATCCGTGAGTATGATTTAAGATTGTTCATGCTGATTCAGTTTAATTTTTAAGGCTTCCGTTTTCTTCAATCACTAGCCGATTTGTACACTGTTTGGCAAACTCATCATCATTGCTCACCACCACTACTGTTGTGTTTTGTAAACCGATGAGTAGTTGCATAATTTGTTTCCGATGGCTTTCCTCAAAATCCATCCAGGGTTCTTCTAATAAAAGAAGGCGGGGATTTGAAGCCAATGCCCTTACGAGTAATATTTTCTGTACTACATTGCGTGGCAGCCGTTTACCGGTAGGGTCAAGCAATGTATCGTAACCGTTTTTGAGGGTGGCAATAAAATCAGTTAAACCTGTTTTATCAGCCAGTTCTTTTACGGTTTCCAGTCTGACTGTTTCATTGCCAAGAGAAATATTTTCCCAAAGTGTGCCCTGGAAAATATCCTGCTGGTTAAGTAATACACCAGTTTGTGCCCGCAAAGAATCCAGTTTGTAATTGCCAACCGGTACATCATCCAAAAGCATGGAACCATTAAAGTCAGTGTAAGCTCCGGTCATTAATTTTAATAACGTGGATTTTCCTGAACTTTCTTTCCCGGTTATGGAAACTTTTTCATTTTTATTTATTACTAATGATATATTATTGAGAATATTTTTCTCATTATTATAGCTGAAACTCACATCCTTCATTTCCAACTTTAGTCCCTTACCCGTGTCAGGAAGGTGAACAGAGCCATTCTTTTCGGTTGGTTTATCTGTTATTTCAGCTAATTTTTCAACAGCGGTAAGTGTATCATAAACACTGCTGAGGTTGATGATGAGTTTTTCCACGGAGTTAAGCACCAGCAGTATTACAATTTCTGCAGCAATAAACTGACCGATAGTTAATTGTTGATTTACCATTAATAATGTACCCACTATCAGCATAGCGGCAGTAATAACTGTTTTAAAAATTACCAGCACATTAAACTGGAAGAGCAATACTTTGAAATGATTATTACGGGCATCTAAGTAATTGCTTATTTCTTCGTCTGCCTTACGCAGGTGCAGGTCGGTGTTCTTGCCCAGCTTGATGGATTTAATGATGCGGGCCATTTCTTCCAGCCAGGCCGCCACTTTGTATTTATATTTACTTTTTTGCAGGCTGGTTTCTATTCCCTTGCCACCTGTAAAACGGAGTATAAGAATAAGCAGTGCTACCAGTATAATACCGAATAAGATAAATGATGGATGATAAAAACACAGGAGGATAAGTCCAAATAAAATCTGTATTACCGCTGTGGGGATTTCCAATAAAATTTTAGACAGGCTTTTTTGTAGTACTGGCACATCAAAAAAACGGTTTACCAGTTCGGGCAGGTAAACAGCATCGTTCTTCTTTAAATCCAGGTTGGGAATATGCTGCACAAAAGCAAACGAATAACGTACAAACAGCTTTTGCTGTATTTTTTCAATATTCTTCATTTGGTTTACCTGCATAATGCCGGCTACCAGTACCCCCACTACCACCAAACCAATAAGTACCACCAGCGAGGCCCGCATGGAGGCACCGAGGACAAAACCAATGATGGCCTGCACACCTACCGGCAGGGAGAGTTGTATCATTCCGTTCAGGATGGCATAGAAATATACCGCAGTAATTTCGTTTCTTTCCAGTTTCAGCAGGTTCAGGATCCTGCTAACCGGACTTTTTACAGTTGACATGGAAATAGTTTTGTTAATCAGTTATAACAATACAGGATTATAAAGGTACATAACAGGGCAACACCATTTGTGCTGCGGATGATTAACAAAAATTGGGTGGTGGAGAAACCTTATCTATACAGGGGGAAGGATAAATTATTTCTGCCTGATGAAAAGCTAGAGTTGCCTGGTGAGAAAAACCAGCCAGTTTATAATTGTACCCTGTGTAGTCCTTTTTATTTTCTTTTTTATCGGACTCTTTTATATCCCCTCCCTTTTCTTCATCTACCATAAAAAAAGCAGTGGAAGGGGAAAAAAATGCTGAAAAAGCCGGGGCCACCTGTATCAGGGTAAAAATCAGAAGCAGTATGGTAGCTATTTTTTTCAATGTGCAAATTTACCACTTTATACAACACCAGCAAGAATGGATTGTTTGAAGATTGTAATTTTTTTTTGGTGTTGGTTTACAGCTCTTTGGATTTGGTCGGCAACTGATCATACTCTCCCCGGAAAGCATACCAGCCAAAAATAACCAGCCCAATAGCGATCGGCGTAAAGATGGTAATAATGATGATCCAGATCACCGGGTTATTGATATCCTTTGTGCCCGCCGTGTCAATATTGGCAATAGCGCCTGCTACCAGCTCATAAATGAATAAGGGGGCAATGAGTAGAAGCAGGAGGGCAAAATATCTCTTGAAGGCGTTCATAATTTAGTCTTTAATGTTTTTATCAATTTTGTTGGTCAGGTACAGGGTTCCGATTACTAAACATAATGCGGCTACACCGATCGGGTACCATAAACCAACCAAAGGATCAGCAGTATAGGTAGAGGTCAATAATAAACCGATAAAGGGCACTAATCCACCAAATACACCATTACCGATATGATAGGGGAGGCTCATGGAAGTGTAACGGATCTTTGTCGGGAACATTTCTACGAGGAAGGCGGCAATGGGGCCATAGACCATGGTTACATATAATATTAAAAGAAAAACAAGGCCGATGAATTTCCAGTAGCCTTTTGTTGGGAGCACTACATTCGTATAAATAGGTTTTGAATCAGTAACCAATTCTTTAGTTAAATTTTCTTTGTTATCTCCGCCTAAGGCACTTAAAGGAGGATAAATTGTCCCGGTAAAATAAACTGTATCACGGCTTTCTTTTGTAAATTTTATACCGTTGGAGTTATACAAATATTTTTGATGTAGTATATAACTTAAAGCATCTAGCTTAATTGTATCCGTCTTAATGATTTGCCCAGGTAAGGCAGGATTCTCAGCCACTATTTTTTTTACATTAGTATCATTTAAAAAAATAGAAAAAATAGGCCGGTAAGAAAAAATAGCCAATGCCATGCCCGTCATCATGATCCACTTCCTCCCGATCTTATCACTCAGCCAGCCAAAGACCAAAAAGAAAGGGGTGGCAAATGCAATTGCCCAGAGCATAATCGTACGGCTTTGTTCAAATTCGAGAAAGCATTTTGTCTCTAAAAAATTCTGGGCATAAAACTGGCCGGTGTACCAAACTACTCCCTGTCCCATGACGGCACCAAACAGGGCCAGTAACACCATTTTAAAATTTGCCTTGTGCCGGAAACTTTCTTTCAGCGGGTTCGTGGATGTTTTACCTTCTGCCTTCAATTTGGTAAACATCGGCGACTCGGCCATTTTCATCCGGATATAAATAGAGACACCCACTAATATAATAGAGATCCAGAATGGATAGCGCCAGCCGCCCCACTCATTATTAAAAGCAGCGTCCGACATATTGGATTTGACCATCAGTATCACCCCCAAAGCGGCAAACAAACCCAGCGTAGCGGTGGTCTGTATCCAGCTGGTATAAAATCCTCTTTTGCCAATCGGGGCATGTTCGGCAACATACGTTGCGGCACCCCCATACTCACCACCAAGGGCAAGGCCCTGAAGTAAACGTAATAACAATACAAGTATCGGTGCTGCAATACCAATACTGTTATAGTTGGGCACACAACCGATCAGGAAGGTAGAACCTCCCATTAAGATAAGGGTCAGTAAAAAAGTATATTTCCTTCCAATCAGGTCACCAAGTCTTCCAAAAATCAGGGCCCCAAAGGGCCGCACAATAAAACCTGCTGCAAAAATGGCCAGTGTACTGAGCAGGGCTGCTGTAGGATTTCCTTCCGGGAAGAACTGTGTGGAGATGGTTTTTGCAAGCATCCCGAAAATATAAAAGTCATACCACTCGATCATGGTGCCTAAGGAAGAAGCGGCAATGACGGAGCGAACCGTTTTGGCGGAACTCGGCTGATTCATGCGATTAAGATATGAATTTGTTGCGCAAGCAAAAAAACAAATTCAATGGGAATGTTACCTGAACAAGTTGTCAATTAGCGTATTGATAACCGGCTGGCAAAGGCCTTTAGCTTGAGCTGGTAATAGGGGTAAGAATTTCGTAGGAATTCTCTTTTTCTGTTTATTACCTGAGCGGAAACCTTGCGTTTTATGTAAATTTATCACCACTTAGGAAACAATATATTATTTATGCCATATCCATATCAGATAACATCAGTAGAGCAGTACCATACCGACTATAAGAAAAGTGTGGAAGAACCCGAAGCCTTCTGGGGAGCCATAGCCAAAAATTTCGAGTGGCGAAAAAAATGGAACAAGGTACTGGAGTGGAATTTTAAAGAACCAAAAGTAGAATGGTTTAAGGGCGGCAAGCTGAACATAACGGATAATTGCATCGACCGTCATCTCGCTACCCTTGGCGATAAACCCGCTTTTATCTGGGAACCGAATAATCCCGACGAAAGAACAAGGATCGTTACCTATAACCGCCTGCACAAAAGGGTTTGCCAATTTGCTCAGGTATTAAGAAACAATGGAGTTAAAAAAGGTGACCGGGTTTGCATTTATATGGGGATGGTGCCGGAACTGGCCTATGCTGTATTGGGTTGTGCAAGAATTGGTTCCATTCATTCGGTCATCTTTGGTGGTTTCTCTGCACAAAGTATTGCCGACAGGCTGGATGATGCAAAAGCAGAATATATAGTTACCTGTGATGGTGCTTACCGGGGCGGCAAAGATATTCCACTAAAGAGTGTGATTGATGATGCACTGATAGGAAATAAAACCGTAAAACGTGTAATCGTTTATACCCGTACAAGGACCCCGGTGAGTATGATCAAAGGTCGGGATGTATGGTGGGAAGATGAGATGGAACATGCCGAATCGCAGATCGAAAAAGATGGAATAGTCTCGTTCCCGGCGGAAGAAATGGATGCAGAAGACCCTTTATTTATATTATATACATCGGGTAGTACGGGTAAACCGAAAGGAGTGGTGCACACAGTAGCCGGTTATATGGTCTGGACCACGTATACCTTTGTGAATGTGTTCCAATATAATCCCGGCGATATTCATTTCTGTACGGCCGATATCGGTTGGATAACCGGGCATAGTTATATTGTGTATGGTCCGTTAAGTGCCGGTGCTACTTCGTTGATGTTTGAAGGCATACCTACCTGGCCGGATGCCGGGCGTTTCTGGGATATTGTTGAAAAACATAAGGTCAATATCCTGTACACAGCACCCACCGCTATCCGCAGTTTGATGGGCTTTGGCCTCGAACCGCTCACAGGGAAATCATTATATACATTAAAAACACTGGGTACCGTCGGTGAGCCGATCAATGAAGAAGCCTGGCATTGGTATGATGAGCACGTGGGTAAAAGGAATTCTCCTATCGTAGATACCTGGTGGCAAACAGAAACGGGAGGTACCCTGATCTCTAACCTGGCGGGTGTCACGCCGGCAAAACCAAGTTGGGCTACATTACCCATGCCCGGTGTGCAGCCTTTGCTGGTAGATGAGAGCGGACATGAAGTGACAGCGAAGGATGAGAATGGGTTGCTCAAAGGAAATCTGTGTATCAAAGCTCCCTGGCCTGGTATTTTAAGAACGACCTGGGGCGATCATGAACGATGCCGCACCAATTATTTTGCTACCTATGAGAATCTATATTTCACTGGAGATGGAGCATTAAAAGATGCAGAAGGTAATTACCGGATCACTGGTCGGGTAGATGATGTACTGAATGTAAGCGGCCATCGGATCGGTACGGCAGAGGTAGAGAATGCAATCAATATGCACGCCGGAGTGGTGGAAAGTGCGGTAGTGGGTTATACGCATGATATAAAAGGGCAGGGGATTTATGCGTATGTAGTGTCTGATGCTTCAAGGGGATCTGATTCTTCTGATGAAGAGCAAAAAAGAAAAAATATTTTGCAAACAGTGACAAGAATCATCGGCGCCATTGCCAAACCCGATAAGATACAATTTGTAACCGGCCTGCCTAAAACAAGAAGTGGCAAGATTATGCGGCGTATCTTAAGAAAAATTGCCGAAGGCGAAACCACCAATCTTGGCGATATATCAACATTACTTGACCCCGGCGTGGTGGAAGAAATAAAGAATGGGAAATTGTAAAAATACCCGTTGCCGGGTATATAATTTAAAAGACTGCTGCATACTTTGTAAATAAATTTCAGTATGCGCCGACTATTTTTCTTACCTTTTTTGTTGCTGTTTAGTTATTGCGAGGCACAAAAGCTAAATCGGGCAGCGCTGGGTCTTGTTGCACCTAAAAATTCCATTTGCACTGCTGTTAAAGACCAATATATGTCCTCCACCTGCTGGAGTTTTTCCAGCACTTCCTTACTGGAAAGTGAGCTGATGAAAATGGGAAAAGGAAAGATTGACCTGAGTGAAATGTTTATCGCCCGTTATTCGATGCTCCGGAAGATCCACCGCCACCTGAAATTAAAAGGCGGTAATTTTTTCACTCCCGGTGGCCAGTTTCATGATGTGGTATGGGTAATGAAAAACTTCGGTTTGGTTCCCGAAGAAGCTTATTCCGGTAAAACACAAGGAGCGTTCAATCATCATCATGCGGAGATGGATACGATCTTCAGCCGGTTTGTAAAGGACTGTGTAAAGGCTGGTATTACAGAACTGGATACAAAACAGGATGCCTGGGTAGACAGTGTGCTGAATGAGTACCTGGGACCGGTACCTCCTGAATTTGTTTATAAAGAAAGAACCTACACGCCGCATTCTTTTTTGGAACAATACCTGGAACTGAACCCGGATGATTATATAGAAATTACTTCTTACACCCACCATCCCTTCTATAAAAAATTTGTATTGGAGAATAAGTATAACTGGACCGGCGATGAATACTATAATGTAGCTATGGCTGATTTTTCTGCCATTACTGATCATGCAATTGCCAACGGCTACACAGTCAGTTGGGATGGCGATGCGCAGGATGAACATTTTGATTTTAATGAGGGACTGGCCTGGTTACCGCAGGTCATCACGGATTTTCAACTACAGCGTCAACAAGCTTTTACAAGCAAGGCTACTGAACTGGATCATATGATGCATATCGTAGGATCGGTGAAAGATAAAAAAGGAGATAAATGGTACTATATCAAAAACTCCTGGGGAAATTATTCCAACCCGCTGGGTGGTTTTCTTTTTATGCGGGATGATTATTTTAAGATAAGGACCGTTGCCATCATTGTAAATAAGAAAGCTATTCCGGCCGGTATTCAAAAAAAGTTGGGATTATAATCCCCCGCGTTGGAGAAGAGCCGGGTTTCGTTGAAACTTCGGCTTACCAAAAAAATAAAGCAGCACGGATGGGCTGCTTTAAAAGGTTTCTCCAGTATTATTTGAACAAAAAGTAAGTTGTAATATAGCAGCCAAAACTATTCCAGCAGTTCTTTTGATTAAGCAAATACCCTGTTTCGGCTCAAAAATTTCTACGTAATTAGTAGATGGTATGCCCTCTAAAAATTACTTTTGGCCGCTAACCTATTAAATGACCGGGTAATTTTTCATGGATAAAGGCAAATTCAGTTTTAAACTCCCTTCTTATATCCGCTGGATAGGGTGGGTGCTGCTGGTGCAGTTTGTGCTGATCAATATCAGTGCTGCCTTGTATGCCTATAAGTTTACGCATGTCTATAATGACCCATCTCTCCGGAATGCTAAACCAGCCGGTAATGTACTGGTAAAAACCTGGCGATTATTTGCCGGCCCCCGGCAGCCCAGGTCAATCATTACAGAAAGCCCGACTTTTCATTTTGATACAATAACGCTGAAGACAGAAAAAGGAATTTTTGTTGATGCATGGTATGGTAAAACTGACTCAGCAGCAAAGGGAACCATTATTCTCTTTCATGGTATCGCTGGTAATAAAGGAATGTTGCTGGCGGAGGCGTATGAATTTCGTTACCTCGGTTATAATGTGATGCTGGTTGATTACCGGGCACATGGAAACAGCGGCGGGCAAACGACAACGATCGGGATCCGGGAGTCGGAAGAAGTGAAACTGGCCTATGATTATATAAGTGGAAAAGGTGAGACCCGCATTTTCCTCTACGGAATTTCGATGGGAGCCGTTGTGGTTGCCAAAGCTATAGCGGCTTACGATTTAAAATTAGCAGGTACTATTTTGGAAATGCCCTTTGCTTCTTTGCAAACACACCTGCAGGCAAGAGCAAGGGCTAATGGATTCCAGGGTTTGCCGGAAAAGCCTTTTGGATTTTTTGTTACCTGGTGGATGGGAATAGAAAGAGGCTTTAACGGTTTCCGGCATAAAACCTATGCTTATGTAAAAAAAATAAACTGCCCGGTGCTGCTGCAATGGGGTCGTTTAGATAATTATGTATCCCTTAAAGAAACAGAGAAAGTGTATAATGCCATAGCTTCTACGCAGAAAAAACTGGTCGTGTATGAAAGGGCTGGTCATGAATCCTTATTGCAAAATGACCCGGTAAAATGGAGAATTGAAATAGAACGTTTTTTGGCGGCGAATACCAGGGCTCTATAAAGTTAAAAAAAGCCTTTATTTCTTAATAGTCACTTTGGCCCCTGCATTAGTGAAACCATATATCTCTTTTACATCTTCATTCTTCATAGAGATACAGCCGAGGGTCCAGTTTTTATAGCGGTCAACCACAAAATCTTCATGCGGCCAGACGCCATGAATGCCAATGCCACCACCGATACTGGCGTTGGCAGGTATTTCACCTTTCTCTTTGCGCTTGTTAAATTTTTCGCGGTCATCGGGGGTAGGATAATCCAGGCCCAGGAAGCGGCACCATTTATCATGCACTCTTTTAGAGGCGATCCGAAAATTGCCTTCCGGTGTATTTTTATCACCTTCAAATTTTTTATCAGCCAGGCTATTATTGCCAAATACTACCGGGTAAGTAGCATACCAGCCCTTATCATCATATACGCTTAGTTCATAATCCGACTTATCTATCGTAATGGAGATTTTACCAATCGGTCCGCTGCTATCCCAGCTAAAACGTTTGTGCGCCTTCTTTCTTTCTGAAGGAGCCATATTGGAAGCCAGCAGGCTGCTTCCTAAAAAAAGAGTGGTGAGGATAACAAAGTTTTTCATCAGGTAGTAGGTGTTTTCATAACCGCCAGTTGTAACCTCCTGCACAAATAATTTTCAGGGTAGTTGCCGGGCAAAATTCAGTACTGTCCATCTGTGCAAACGCAATGCCATTGTTTTTTATTTTGGGGTGTGGATATGTTTTAACGTGACGTTTAGAAAAGATACCTGTTCGGGCAGCAGTACTATTGCGTTGAGTGGAGACTATATACCTGTTAGACCACGTCCGTTTCTGGCCTCTACCTCCCTCATTTTCACCACTTTTTTTATTAATTTCTTAAACTAATTAAAATGATAAATATTAAGGGTAAAATCCCATATATGTCACAAGTAAATCTTGATGCACTAATTCCGAGAGAAGACTTAGAAATAAAGGAACTAAAACACCTGCACCAAAGCAGACAACTTCCATTTCTGTTACAAGTTTAAAAAAGGGGGAACTATTTGTGGAGAGCCTTAGAAAACCCCAATTTCAACGTAGTACTTGGGAATGGTCTCCCGAAAAAGTTTTAATCTAATTAATAGCTTTACTAACGGCGATTTAATTCCAGCAATTATATTTTGGAGAGGTGATGGTAATAATTTTGTTATTGATGGTGCACATAGATTAAGTGC
>JAWXCO010000061.1:0-6785 GCA_034408705.1 Bacteroidota bacterium | reverse complement strand
TTTATTTTTATCAAGTGAAGGTTTAAATACCCAAAACTCATCGGGATTAACAGCACCCTGCACCACGTTTTCGCCCAGGCCCCATGCACCTGTGATGTAAATGGTATTTTGAAATCCGCTTTCGGGGTCAATGGTAAAAATTACACCAGCGCAACTTTTATCAGAACGAACCATGCGTTGCACACCAACCGATAAAGCTACCAGCATGTGTTCAAAGCCATTATCAATACGGTATTTGATGGCCCGGTCGTTGAATAAAGACACATAACATTTATGAACAGCCAGTAATAAATTTTCTTCTCCTTCTATATTCAGGAATGAATCATGCTGCCCGGCAAAACTGGCAGTGGGCAAGTCTTCGGCGGTAGCGCTGCTGCGTACCGCTACTGTAATGTGTTGGTTGCCCGGTGTGGTTAATGTTGTGTATGCCTTTAATATTTCCTGCTTTACATCATCCGGTAATTGAGCTGTTGCTGCTAATGCTCTGCATTGTTTGGCTACTTCAGGTAAATTAGAAAGTGAATGAATGTCTATACTGTCTAATAATGTTTTGAGCCTATCTTCTATCTTATTATGTGCCAAAAAATATTTGTAGGCGGTTGCAGTTATTGCATATCCATCCGGTACTTTAATGCCAAGTGGTTGCAGCTTATTAAACATCTCACCAAGCGATGCATTTTTGCCACCCGCTTCTGCCAGATGGGTGAGATTTATTTTTTCAAAAGGAATGATATATGAATTCATTGTTGTTGTTATTTAAACTTTGAACAATTTTGTGTCGCTTTTTTTATTCCTCTTCAGGCACTATCAGCAAAGGCCGGGTAAATATGTAAGCCATATTTTTAGTTAAACTTTCTGCAAATAAATTTTCTAAAAAATCTTTTTTTCGTCTTATCATTACCAACACATCATGCCGGATTTCATCATCCAATTTTTCCATTGTATCAGTAACTTCTGTTGTTTTCAATTCTTTAAAACTTCAGGTTGCAATCACTGAATGTTCTTTGCAACACAAAAGCGTATTCACTAAAGTCTGCCTGCTGTTTGTCTACCAACCTAAGAAATGGCAATCCCGTGTTTTGCTTTTTTCACTTTCGGGGTATTAGCTGATTTCTATTCAAGTAATAAGGTTTGCATCGTTTAATATTTTATAGTTGGCTAAATAAAACCTATTTATTGTGTGCTGTAAAAAGCGGTGTATCCAATTCCTTCATTAATATATCGGCCATACTGGTTTTAAACCAACGTGACATTTCACTGCGGCGATAGGCGCCCAGCACTACCAGTTCATTTTCTTTGTGTTTACGCAAATGCCCCAGTACCTGTTCTTCTGCATCGCCTTTCACAACTTTATATTCAGCTTTTGGGAAATGCCGTTTTATAAATTCCCTCATCAATTTATTATCGGGCAGGTGCAGGGTGTCCATATAAGCACCTTTAACTGTAAATACTTCTACCGGCACTTCGTTATAATCGCCGAGCAGGTAACTAAACATTTTTACGGCATACAAAGCAGAAGGCCCGCCATCGTACAGCAAAGTGATTTTATCAACCGGTTTATAAGCGCCGGGAACAATCAGTACAGGGCATTGCACATCGGCCAGCAAATCTTTTATAAACCTGGTAGGGGATTTTTCTTTATACCGGGAAAAGGTTTCATGCTCGCTGATGATGATTAAATCGGCAAACATACTTTCATGCTTTAGTTCCTGCAGCGCAACGCTTTTATCCCGGTGAACAGAGAAACTAATTTTTGCTTTTCCACAGCTTTGTTCAAACTGGCGCACTGCATCCTCTCTTTTCTTTCTATCCTTTTCATCTAATTGCTTCACTACATCCTCTGGTTTCTCGTAATTTTTATACACTTTACCAATACTGTAGCTGCGATAAATAAATTCATCCAGGAAAACCCCAACCAGGTGGACATTGGCCGTGTAGGCTAATTCCTGTGCATAAGTCAATGTACTTTTAGAGATTTTGTATCCATCAAAAACTGCTATAAACTTTTTCATTTTTAAATAGTTTTAAGGATGTGTGGTAAAAACAGGCATGTCTAAAGTTTTCAAAATATTTTCGGCTTTACTTTTGTTAAAGAATTGAGATATTTTACTTCTGCCGTAGGCCCCGACTGTTACGATGCAATTTTGCTGTTTGATAAGATGAGAGAAAATGGCAGCGGCCGCTGTACCCGTTAAAAATTTGAACTCCACATTATCATAATGATGTTGCAGGTATTCTTTGATGTATCTGTTATTTGCTATGGCTTCATCATCATTTTCAGATACATATAACACTGTTACCGTTGTATTTTTAAAAGAAGGAAATAAATGGGTAAACTGTTTATTGGCATACACCGAAGAATAACTCCCGTTATAAGTAAAAATCACTTCGTTAATTGGCTGCATGTTATTGGGCATTACCAATACCGGGCTTTGTGCAGCGGTGAGCACTTCTTCCACAAATTTTGCAGGGGCAGCTTCCTTGTCTATGCCAAAACTTAAGCCGGATGCTATTAAAAGCAGATCCGCAAAGCGGCTTGCTTCAATCGTGTCTTCCAATGGTATGTCCCATACTCTCAGCAAACTGCCATCCAGGTCTGTTTCGGCAAAGGCCTGCTTATAGGTTTCAATATTTTTGTCAACGATTTCTTTTTTTGCATCAGCATCATCATGCCCCGAAAATGGATAGTTGCCCAAATGCCCGCATTTGCTAAGCGGTACTACTACCTGTACAATATTCTCAATAAACAATGCAGTTACCTGCCCATTGGTTCGTTGGGCAATATAAGCGGAATAGCCAAGCTGGTCTTTATTAAAGTCCAGTGCGTCTAATACAAGTAATATCTTCATATCAAAGAAAGTTGGGTGGTGAAGATGATAAAGAACTGATTTATTAATGGCAACATTTATATCATAGAAAGATGATTGCTATTTTGCAAAGAACTGTTTACAGCAGGTTTAGAGTTGGGTGGAAATCAGGGGGACGGTATCTTTAAATAATTTTGCTCTGTGCTTCAGTGGCAACAATTATTTTGCCGGAATAGCCAGCAACGGAATAGAAGAATAGAAAGCCATTTTCTTAGTCATACTTTTTCGCATGATTTTTTCCCAAAAACTTTTGGGGTATGTAATCATCGCAATTATATCCACCTCATTTTTTGCATCGTATTTATCTACGGTTGTTTCAAAATCGCTTCCTTCTAATAGTTCCCCTTTAAATTTTGTACCGGGAAACATTTTGTTTAAAACTTCCAGGTAATGTAATAATTGCCGGGTGTTAAGAATGTAGTCAGAAGCTTGTGCATCATCGGTATCTACAAACACGGCCACATGAATGGTGGCAGCATAAAGATTTGCCAGTTCAACAATCGGGTTGAGCAACTCCTTGTTTTCTTCAAACTTATTGGTGGCAAACAGGATGCCGTCCGGCTCTTCCATTTCATAACTAACAGGTACAGTAAGCACTGGTATCTTTGCTCTGCCGATGGTGCCTGCTGCCACGCTGCCCATAAATATTTCTTTCAAGCCACTGGCACCGGTTGTACCCATAATTATCAAATCTACCTGTTGCCCTTGGGCAAAATCATGAACGGAGGTAGTTACTGTACCCTTTGCCAGTTCGGTTTCAGTTTTTACAGCAGGATAAATTTCAGCAACAGTTTTTTGCAGGGCATTTAATTCGCCTAACCTGTTATTGGTAATTTCTTCCTGCAATCTGTCATGCAGCGGATAGGGTTGCCGGATGCTGTCGGTAATAGGTTCAATAACATGCAGCAAAAAAATGGTTGCCCCTGTTTTTTGTGCAATCTCTGCTGCATAAGTAACCGCCTTCATCGCAGTAGCTGAAAAGTCGGTGGGAACAAGTATTTTCTGCATGATATATTGAATTAAGAAAATAGTTTGTTGGTTTTAATTTTATTAAAAACCAATAAAGGCACTTTAGCCTGAAAGGACAATTCTTCCGCTTTGCTTGACAGGAAAAGTTTTTGAAAAAATGTTCTTTGCTGATTTGTAAACATAATTACTACCGATGGCTTCTTTATCCTGATTTGGTTTTCCAGATTTTCAATCAACGAATGTGTACCATCATTTTTTTTAAAATATAATTTCAACCCGTATTTGAACTCTTTCTTAAAAGCTGCTTCAATCGTTTTTTCATCAAACGAAATTTCATCAGGCCATGTAAAATGTACTACTTCAATTTTTGTTTTAAGCGGGTGTGCAAAAGCAACCACTTTTTTTATTTCTTCTGCATAGTTGCGCAAATCTGTTGCATACAATACACTCTTTACATCAGCAACTTTGTAATTTTTAGGAACAGCAAGTACTGGTATTACTGACTTTGTAATAAGATTACCAGTATTGGTGCCAAATATTTTCTTAAATTTTCCGGCTCCTCTTGTGCTGATGCAGATATAATCAATACCGGGGGTTCTCCTGCAATAATCAAGAATAGAAATATCAGCACTGATACCCTCGATAGTTATAGTAGAATATTTACCCGCTTTCACATTCATTTGCCAGTATATATCTGCAATAAACTTTTCAAACTTTGTGCTGCATAATTCTTTTTGCTGTTCAGCATATTTTTCAAAATAGGCACCCGACCATCCTGTAGCCCTCAAAATATAAAGTACATGCACAAACACTAATTCAATTTTTTGCTGAGAAGCCCAATGAATCGCAAATTGAACTCCACTTTTTGAATTAGCGGAAAAATCAGTTGGAACGAGTATTTTTTTCATACAAAAGAAATTTTAAATTGTGCTGTAAAGTACTCCTTTTTTTCTTTAGCAACATATGTGAAATGTCATTTCAAATTATGATTGCTGTTATAATTTTAAAATTATCCACAACTTTGGTTCCTAATTCAGGCTTACAGTAAAAAATATTCTTTTGATATGCCAAATTTATAATGTCGTATTGGAACAAAAAGCTGAGCAGCTAACCGGACGATGAAACATGGTATTCGTCTGCCCCAATAGAACAAATGCGCCTGTGAATGCCATGCGAAGGTACTGAAACGATGAGAGTCGGCCTCGCACTAAAGATTACGGTCATTGTTAGTAAACCGTCTGAAGGTGCTGGCAAAGTAATGAGCTGGTGCTGAGTGTTCAGGTAAAGTTCTTTCACTTCGAGTTAAAACTGGTGGGTGTACAAAAGATGAATACGGATGAACTGCTGTTTGAAGTCCCGATAGTTGCAATACGGTATCAGAAAGGATGAGTTACAAGGGATTCCTGATAAGTGCTGCGGTTGTAAACCGAAGCTGGCAGCATGATACCTGGGATAAAGGCGGCATGATTTGTACACAGGCGTTACAGTGCAACAGGGGAGAGCCAATGATTACGAAAGAGAAACATCAAGGTGGAATTACCATCAAGACGATTATCGATGTAATTGTTGGCAGTCAGACCAGTTCATAGTAGTGATGATATTGTATGAAAGTACAACGGAGCGAAAGGACTGGCAGTTATGAAGCATTGAATAGCAACATGCACAACCTTCGGGGAAGATGCCGCTGCATTCAATCACCTATTTAACAGGTAAAACACATAACTGAAGAGCCGTATGACGGGAGGCTGTCAGGTACGGTTCTGTGAGGAGCTTGGGGTGAAACTCCCCCGGCTTACTCGATTATGTGCATACCCTGTTTCTGTCAGTTTTGTGCTGGTTCTGATAAATTCAAGTAATCGCCTTTGTTTTGTCCATCGTACTTGAAATTAGCTTAGTAATTGCACAACCAGATTATTTATTAACCGGCAGCGACATGTAAAAGATATAGAAATTTAATATCATAAAAAATAGGGCAGGCAATGATATCCAAAGGCTATCCTTAACTTTTACCCTGACTGCAACACCTAAAAACATTAATGTGGTGAGGCCCCCTGCAGAAATCAATAAAATAATTTGAATCTTTAAACCTACAAGCAGACCCACCGCCCCCAATAATTCTAAAACTGCGGTAAGTGTTCCTACTTTCTCAAGCCCAAACCGATTGAATTCATTTTTCATTTGTGGTGATATAAAATATGCAATTCCATAACCCAAAAAAGACAGACTTGAAATTAAAATCAGCACATTAAGTAAGGTCATTGTTAGATTAATTTTATTGATACAGCCGTAATGAAAAGACTTAATATTAGTAGGAATAAAGAGGGCATATGCTTCTGCCATGGATTACCCACTTTAAAATGGAAATATTGTGATGATAACATAAGAAATGCGATAAGTAATGCCGGAATAAGTACCAAATCCGGATACCAAATACCTACAACCAACAATGTTGACAAAGCTATTTTAGAAGCACCTACTATGGTACGGGTTAAATCACTCAAGCCATATTGTTTAAATTCCTTAACGATATTATCAAAACGAAATATCCAAACATATGCTATCGACAAAGCAACTATAACTTGAGCGATGATAGAGTAATTAGTCATTTGTTATTGTTTTAGTTTTTTAAGCTTGTTTATTACGGCTTCGCATAATTTTTAGTGTAGCGTTTTTTTGTCTTATTGGCTTTCGGCCGAAGCTGAAGACTGCGTCGAATAGGGTTGCCCATAACGGTAAGAGCTTTCTGCTGTGCTGATATTCTGTGTTACGTCAGCCGGAACAAAAGCCGATTGAAAAACTAAAAGTTGAAATTATGCAAAAAATTGATAGTAAAAGTCAAGCCCGGACTGCTGCTGATAGGTACTGTCTTTATTTCCAAACTTATTTTACCTATTTTTACTACGCCGAGAGGATGCAAACGCCGATACTTCGATGGTTGTATACCTTGTG
>JAWXCO010000060.1:0-18444 GCA_034408705.1 Bacteroidota bacterium | reverse complement strand
GAATTGAATGTATGCACTATATTGGTGAGCACATTCACATCATATAAAAATGTGGGTGCACCAGATACCACAATGGTGGAAGTTACCACAGATACCGTAGTGGGAATGACAACAGGTGTTGTGTTTGAAAAGGTTTGTGGTGCAGTTGGCGTACAAGTAGCCACCAAAGAGCCAGGTTCACCATAAATAAAATCATCCATTACCACGGGGTCTACCGAAGCTGTTTCATTAATAGCTCCGCCTAATGCAGTATTGCCCGATATTAACCTTACCCGGGATATTACTGTTGTGGGATAACTTAAACCAAGAAAGGATTCAGTTTTGTCGCCACTTATGTTGGGAACATTATAAGTGCCAATAGAAATATTATTTATATCAAAGTATTCTATACTGCTCACTCCCGCAAGGTCAACGTCACTAAATATTGAACCGAAGCCTTTGGTGAATGCCGGTGTGATGGTGCCGGGAACGAAAAATGTTACATCGGTAATAGTGCTTCCTAATGCAGTAAATAATCGCTGGGCTGAGAAAGGTGCAAACAAGCCTGTATACGTGGCATTAATATTACCAAATTCGATCGGTGTAGAAGTTGGGTTACCAACGTTAGCACTTACCTGTAAGCCCGTTCCCGGTGTGGATAATATAACTCCGCGGGGTGAATTGACATTGAAAAAATTACCCGGCAAATTGTTGGGTGCCGCTAAAGCATCCGGCACACCATCCCAGTTTATTTCGCGGCGCAACCCTCCAAAACTTCCGTTGGCTCCGGCTATTGTGCCACCTCCAAGATCACTTCTATATTGATCTCTTGTTGCCGTTATTGCTGCTGCGGTTGCCCCGCTTATACTCCTTATTATTGCCTGCGCTCCCACTGGTTCACCATAAATAAAATCATCCATTGCCACAACATCATTTGCGACGGTTTCATTTGCACCGGGAACAGTATTGCCTGAGGTGATGCGGACATGTGATATGATCGCTGAGGAGTAACTTATCCCAAGAAATGAAAATGTTTCGTTACCCGAAAAAGCTGGAACAAAGAAGGTACCGAGTGATACATTGTTTTGATCGAATAGCTGAATGCTGGTAGTGGTGGCCAGGTCCACATCGCTGAACACAGCGCCAAAACCAGTAACAATAGCCGGTGTATTTGAACCCGGAAAGAAAAAATTTACATCGGTAATAGTGCTGCCTAAGGCAGTAAATAATCGCTGGGCTGAGAAAGGTGCAAACAAGCCTGTATACGTGGCATTTATATTACCAAATTCGATCGGGGTAGAGGTTGGGTTACCAACATTAGCACTTACCTGGAAGCCTGTTCCCGGCGTAGAAAATACGACTCCGCGAGGTGAATTTACATTGAAAAAATTAGCCGGCAAATTGTTGGGCGCTGCAAAAGCATCCGGCACACCATCCCAGTTTATTTCGCGGCGGCCTGTGCCAAACGAACCTGCCATGTTTGAATTTAATGATCCACCAAGATCTGTGCGGAACAGGTCTCTGGTTGGTACTATTGATGCTAGAGTTGCTCCGGTGGCGCTTCTTACTGTCTGGGCAGAAACAGGTAAGAATATCCCTGCTGAAAATATTAAAAAGAATAGCTTTTTTAATAGGCTTTCCCTGATTTTTAATTTATTTATGATACTCAAACTGCTTGGGTGTGTTAAATATTTCATGTCAGTTTTTTAAAAGCTAAAAATTGAATACAACTGTTTATACTTAAGAGAGTGTAATCACAAAGATTAAATTTCAAATTAAAAATAAAATAGGGCTATTGGTTATTGACGAGAAAATAGGGGATGGGATTAAGTGGCTTTAAAAGGGTTGTGAAGGTTTCTGAATTTAGATTAAAATAGAATACCGTCAAAATAATAGTTTAAAAAAGAAAAAGCGCCTGTTTAAACAGACGCTTTTTCATAATGCGTATACTGAATTATAGTTTTACCAATTTCACCACTTTTCTTTCTGTCCCCTGGTTAATTTCCGCGAAGTAAAAACCAGTCTTTAAATTACTGCCTACCTTAATGGTACTGGAACCCGCAGAGAGATTTATCTGCTTGCTGACTTCCCCTCCGTGAACATCCAGAATTCGTATAGTGACCGGTTCAAAACTCTTGGTACCGATACTCAAAGTAAATTCTGAACTGCTTGGATTGGGGAGGGCCGACACTTGCAAGGAAATTTCTTCCTCGTTGGCTTGTTTACCATTAATAGTGATCATCTGCTGTTGATTGCCGCAGGGGTCCTGACCACATTTACCCAGGCGATCACCCGGATGATTGACCAAATGCGCATTAACAGCATTTGTATTCACGGAAAGAGTCTGGCAGTTTGCAGGATTGCCGGGAGGGGCATGAGATAAATAAACTTTCTTGCCATTCGTTCCGGGTACCCTGATATCCAATACACAGATAGTAATGCTGCAGGTGGTAGTACAACCATAAGTATTCGTTACCGTTACAGTAAATTGATAAACACCTTCTGTTACAGGTGTAAATACAGGTGCTGCACAGGTAAGACAACTTAGGTTACTGCCAGTCCATGAATAAGTAAAGGGCGCTCCGCCTGAAGGACTAACATTTAACGTTACACTTTGCGGTCCGTAACCTAAATAAATAGTTGTCGGAACCCCGCCTGTATAAACAGCATTTGCGGGGATCGCAGTGATTGTACAGGAAGGAACAACGCCTACAACCGTAACAACTGCTACACAGGTGGAAGTATTACCTGCACCATCTGTTACAGTCAGTGTAACATTGTTATTTCCAATATTTGAACAATTGAACGCAGAAGGAGAAACCGATAATGTTACCGGGCCGCAATCATCTGTACTTCCATTGTTCACATCCGCTCCTGCAATCGTTGCGGATCCGTTAGATAAGGTCACTGTAAAAGGTTTACAAGAGGCTACAGGATCTACTTCATCTGTGAAAAGAATGTAGGCAACAGGAGCGTCATGGTCTGATATGCGTTCGGGACGATTCGGATCACTTCTGTAAACTTCAGGAAAATCCGCATCCAGCCTGGCGATACTGAACCGGCTTATTTTAGTCGACAAATTAGAGTTGACAAGTACATGGTCAAGTACCTGAGCACTGCCCGAAAAACTATACGAATACCGCTGTGGAGCGGGGTAGTTGTTCACCAAATCAACCAGGTCGGGATTTACCAGGTCGGTCGATGCGGAAACAACCAGCGGTGCAGGTGTAGGTACACCAGTAATAGTTCCGATCAAATCGACATAGCCGTCGCTGAATTCGAAAGCATTGAAATCGCCGACAGAAATAATATTAGCTGCGGGATCAGTGGTTTGAAATCCCTGAATAAGATTTGCGAGATATTCAGCCTGGGCTTTCCGCTTAGCTCTTACTCTTACACCATTTGAACCAACATCATCGACCCCGTTAAGAGAGCGAAGATGATTAACAATTACAGTTACAGCATTAGGCGTAGTACAGCCGGGTTTGGTAAATGTTCCATTTAATACCAGCGGGGGTCTGTCATTTAATAGAGCAGGTAAACTATTGGTTGGATCTGTGTAAGTAGCCGCTGCCCCATACTGAATCACACTGCTGACATTTACTCTTGCGGGTTTGACAAGGAATCCCACATCAATTCCTCCAATATCATTTCCTTCTACTAAATATGCCTGATAATTTGGATTAGCGCCACCACCGGCAACAATATCATTATTTACTTTTGTAGCAATACTCTGCAATACAGTCAAATTTTCTACTTCTACCATGCCAATAATATCCGGGGAACGAAGCACATTACGGATTGCCAATGATACTTTATTCAGTCGATTGTTATAAGCGGTAGTTGTCAATACTGGATCGCTGATGCCGGGATCATTAACCGTGTCAAAAAATCTTTCCACGTTAAATGAACCAACGGTGAGTTCGTCAGTAGTTTGTACCGGAACGGCTGTAAATGTCAAGCCATTGTTACTAACGACAGGTGGCAGAGCCGGATCAATATCTATTGTATATACGCGGCTCCGGTAATCAAGTGGCCCAACCACATTAGTAAGAATTGCACCGGTAGCTACATCGATAGCAGCACTCCCAATGGAGTTGCTTCCAATGCCGATCAATTCAGGGTTCGCATCCCAACGTGTAACTGTAACTGGAGCACCTGGAGGTAAAGGATCCGGAACTTCTACACCTGCCTCACGGAAAGGTCTGGCAATACCTGTAATTACAGCATAGAAAAAACCATTTGTTACAGAAGTAGCCGAAGATTCTGCTACGTTTCCTTGTGTCGGCGCTACTACCGTCATTGAATTTGCCTGCACTCTCATGCTTTCAAAACGTTCCAACTGGTATAAGCCACCAGCCGGATTAGTATTGGCTGTAGTCAATACAACAGCAGCCGGTAAAGCGTTCCCTGTACCTAATATTGTAACTGTGGGAGAAGTTATTTCTGTTTGTGATGGACTGTTTGGATCAGTGCCGGGAATAAATTCAGTGATTGTTCCCGTAACGCAAACCTTATTTCCAACAGCTGCTGCTGCAGGAGGCGCACTGGAAGTAAATACAAAAATGCCTTCTGAAGTGGCAGGGTTAGCATCAACATCCACATCAGGAGTTTGCATAAAGAATCCATTTGATCTGCGGCCAGTAACTATCCCACTTGTAGATTCAATATTTCCCACAAATGGAGACACATTACCTGCACCCTGGATTTCAGCAATGGTATGCGTTGGAGGATTACAGGGTTGTGGATTGATGGTTAAGCTGAAAAGTTTTGTCACTGTATTCGATCCGTTATCGACTACCCTGATCGTGAAGCTGAATGGCGATCCCGCCGTTGTTGTCGGGATTCCACTAAGTACAGCCCCGGCCAGTGTTAAACCCGGGGGAAGAGTACCACCAGATTGTGAAAAAACATAACCCACTCCAGTACCGCCGCTTGCTGTAAATGTTACTGAATAGGCAGTGCCCACCATGCCGGCAGGTAATGGGGATGGCGTTGTAATGGTAATGCCGGTAGTACAAGGGTTAAGTGAACTCACTGTATTTCTTGGAGCGGGCGAACCAGTTGAAAAATCGGTACTGTTGATATTATTATCTGTACAACCATTGGCTGCACGTATTGCTGCGGTTGTATTGGTAAGAGCAGGAGTAGGAGCTGCGCCCTCAAAACAGTTGGCCGAACCATAGCCTACAAAGTCAACGGCTGCGGGACAAGATCCCGTTAGAAGAGTAATAGAATTTACCAGTGCTACTTTTCCACCGGTGGCAGACATGGCAATGCTTCCTGCCGCATCGGGTGTCGGTAAATTCGTTGTACCGCCGGTTCCCGCGGCTTGCTGGATCAGATAATATTGACCAGGCGCTATGGTTACATTTGTAAGATTCGTCTTTGCCCAGGTGGAACCTGTAGAGGATGCATATTGTACTGACCAACCGTTAAGATTGACGGAAGCGGCGCCGCGGTTAAATATTTCAATAAAGTCATTCCTATAAATAGCGCCAGAATTACCACCGCCGCCATAGACCTGGCTGATAACAACCTGTGCGTCTGCAGTGAAACTTACAAGTAAGGAAACAATAGAAATGATGAATAGTCTCGGGTGAAGCTTTTTCATGTTAAACGTTTTGTGTGTTGCTGTAATTTTTTGAGCAATCAGCTAATTGAACAATAAAAATGAATGTGAATCGCGTGGCTTTAAAAGGAGGGAGTTTTCAGGAATGAGCGGCAAGCTAAGTAAAAAAAAGATATCTTATAAAGAATGAGTTATCGTAAAACTACTAAACGACAAAAAAACACGGTGTGGTGGTAATGAAATAATAATTTCTTTAAATATCTATTGGGATAAACGGAGATCAATTACGCGTAGTTGCAGGCTTTTTTCGCCATTCCATTCATTCTCATCAATGGTAAAAACAATATCAACCGCTTTTTTTTGCTGCAAGAGATGAAATTTATCAGCCATATTAAAGCCAATTCCATGGATAGTTATATTATCCTGCTTTAATGAAAACCGGATATGCTGTTCTTTTACAATCTTCGACCAGCCGTTGTCGAATACGTTTTTTACAATGAACACAGGCCGTAGATTTTCCGGCCCGAAGGGTTCCATCTGTGAAATGATATCATAGTATGACTGCTTTATATCTTTCAATGTTATTTCAGCATCAATGACAATTTCTGGTATTAATAATTCCGGGGGTATACTGGCTGAAACGACTTCCTCAAATTTTTCTCTAAAAGCGTTGACCTGGTTCAATTCTAGTGTCATACCTGCTGCAGCAAAATGTCCGCCATAACCCAATAAGTGTTCTTTGCAGGCATGAATGGCTTCGTATAAATTAAAGCCCGGAACACTTCTGGCACTACCCGCTGCAAATTCACCAGATTGAGTAAGTACGACTGTGGGTCGGTAGTATTGCTCGATCACTCTTGAAGCCACTATGCCCACTACACCCTTATGCCAGTACGGCTGAAATACCACGGTTGATTTGCGGTTGATCCAGTCTTTGTTTTCAGCAATCATTGCTAATGCTTCTTCTGTTATTGTTTTATCGGCTTCCTTCCGGTCGGTATTATCACTATGTAATAATTCTGCATACTGCAAGGCTTCTTGTTCGCTTTGGGCGACAAACATCTGTACCGCTTTCCGGGCATCGTCCATTCGTCCGGCAGCGTTTACCCGGGGAGCGATCATAAATACCAGGTTGGTGATACGCAGTTCATTGACAAGGCCGCTGAGTTTTGCAAGGGCTTTGATCCCGAAATTAGGATCCTTATTGGCTTTTATAAGACCATAAAAAGCCAGTATCCTGTTCTCGCCTGTCATAGGTACAATATCAGCAGCAATGGCCGTAGCGAGCAGATCGAGATAAGCCATGGAGGATTCGGGCGGAAGGTTGAGTCGTTCAGCCAGGGCTGTCATTAATTTAAAACCGACCCCGCAACCGCAAAGTTCTTTATACGGGTACTGGCAATCGCTTTGTTTAGGATTCAGAATTGCTACAGCAGGAGGCAGGATAGCATCCGGGAGATGGTGGTCGCAAACGACAAAATCAATTCCAATGCTCTTTGCATACCCAATAAGTTCGGTTGATTTGATGCCACAGTCCAGCGAAATGATTAGAGTGAATCCATTTTTTTTGGCAAAATCGATCCCGGTTTTACTGACACCATAGCCCTCCCGGTACCGGTGAGGTATGTAAAAATCAAGCTCCGGGTGTATCTTTTTCAGAAACTGGTACATAGCCGCAACGGCGGTAGTGCCATCTACATCATAATCCCCGAATACCAGGATCTTTTCATGTGTATGGATGGCATCGATGATCCTGGCCACAGCTTTTTCCATGTCTTTCATCAGCCAGGGGCTATGCAGTCCTGTTAATGGCGGACGAAAAAAATCTTTTACCTGCTCAAAGGTTTCAAAACCGCGTTGGGCAAAAATTTTGCACAGCACGGGGTGCACGTTCAATGATTGAAGCAGGGAATGAACGACCGTCTCGTCAGCAGATAATATGTTCCATCTTTTATCCATCTTCTGTTTTGATCAAAATATTTTAGTACTTGCGATCCGTTACAAAAAGGACCATGTCTTCTAATCCTTTCCTGGCAGGGCTTTCAGGGAAGTGGTGAAGTATTTCAATGGCTTCTTTTTTGAAATCATTCATTTTTTCCTTAGCATAGTCAATGCCTCCCGCTGCTTTTACCTGGTCGATTACCCACTGTACTTTTTGTTTGTCCCGGTTATTATTTTTTACAATATAAATAATTTTCCGGCGGGTTGCCCGGTCTGTATTATTTAGTGTATAGATGAGCGGTAGTGTCAGTTTTTTTTCTTTGATATCATTCCCGGTGGGCTTGCCAACGTTTTCGCTGGCATAATCAAACAGGTCATCTTTTATTTGAAAAGCCATACCGGTCTTTTCTCCGAAGAGGCGTATCCGTTCCGTCACTTCTTCATCATTGCTGCTGCTCCAGGCACCCGCCGCACAGGCCGACGCCAGGAGGGAGGCCGTTTTGTTGCGGATAATTTCATAATAAACCTCTTCGCTCAGGTTTAGCCCCCTGGCTTTCTGCATCTGGAGCAATTCTCCCTCACTCATTTTCCGGACGGCATCAGAAAGAATGTGCAGGACCCGGTAATCATTATGATCCAGGGAGAGAAGCAGGCCTTTTGCCAGCAGGTAGTCGCCGATCAGGATATTAGCCTTGGCTTTCCAGAGGGCAAAAGTGGAAAAAAAGCCCCTTCTTTCCAGCGAGTCGTCCACCACATCATCGTGGACCAATGTGGCCGTATGAAGCAATTCTACCAATGAAGCTGCCCGGTAGGCTGGCTCATTGATTTCGCCGCATAACTTGGCGGAAAGCAGCACAAACATGGGTCTCAGCTGTTTCCCTTTTCTCTTTACAATGTAGCGTAAAATGTGTTTTAAAATGGGGACTTCCCCACGCATTGACTCCTTGAACCGGGCTTCAAAGATTTTCAGCTCATCGTTTATTAGGTCAGTTGGTAATTGCATTTATAAGACCGGCAATTTACGGCGTAAAAAAATAATTGTGTCCTCAAGCAGCAAAAAGAAGCCTTTTGGTGACTAAGTCATTGAAAAATAATAGGCAATAGAGATAAATAATTAACATAAAAATTTGGTAATTAATCCTCAATCTCTATTTTTGCGTATTATTTGGACATTGTTTCTCAAATCTTAATCCTTAGTTATGGCAAGCAAAAAGTATTTATTTCTGGTGGGCGTATTCTGCCTGCTAGCGTCTTCTGGTTTCTCGCAAAGAGTTGGAGCCAGTTACGACGTAAAAGATTCGTCTTTAGTTCCTTCTAAAAGAATGCCACAGCATTCCGAATTTTTAAATGGAACATATAATTTTCCTTCCAAACCCCGCAACCAGTGGGAGATTGGTATTAAAGGTGGTTTATTTCAGGTGAGTGGGGATATTCCCGCTAAATTTTTATCTCCAGGTTTCGGACTGCATGTAAGAAAAGCTTTTGGCTACATCTTCTCCGTGCGTCTGGAATATTTGTATGGAACAGGTAAAGGGTATAGTTTCCGGGAAAACCAGAACTATGCAAAGAACCCCGCCTGGGGAGCCAATGTGGTAAATCCGGCTCAAAGGTATGCAGCTCCAAAAGAAGTAACCGGTCTTGGTGGTTTCCGTCAAATTGTTTCTTCTGTAACGGGATTGCCTACCAACTCTTTCGACAAAGTATATTACAATTACAAAACAAAAGTGCAGGACTTAAGTCTTGAAGGTGTTATCACTTTGAATAACATACGCTTCCACAAAGCAAAAACCGGATATAATGTATATGGTTTTGCGGGTGTTGGTGGTAGTATCTACGACACAAAGGTTAATGCACTTGATGGGAACGGCGCTAAATATCTTTTTAATGCTATTGCCCAGTCATCTTATGATGACAGGAAAGACTTCCTGAAAAACATGAGAAAAAATGTTTTGGATAAAACATTTGAAACTCCTGCTGAAAACCAGGGAGATCGTCGTCCAAAACTGTTTGGCGATACGTTCAAACCTTCTGCTACAATCGGTATGGGTATTGCTTTCAAACTTAGCAACAGGTTGAACCTGGCACTGGAAGACAGGTGGACATTCGTTAAAGATGACCTGTTAGATGGCCAACGCTGGCAGGAGCAGGCATGGGGTGACGCAGTGTTGACCCGTGACTTTGATTCTTATAACTATTTAAGTCTTGGTTTGAATATTAACCTTGGTGCCAAATCTGTTGAGCCGCTTTGGTGGCTGAACCCACTGGATTATGCATACAGCGAGATCCGCAATCCAAGGTTGATGCGTTTGCCAAAACCAGTTCTGCCTGATAGCGATGGCGACGGAGTTACAGATCAATTCGACCAGGAACAAACTCCTTCCGGTTGCCCAGTTGACAGCCATGGTGTAACTAAAGATACGGACGGTGATGGTGTACCTGATTGTAAGGATAAAGAGCTGATTACTCCAACATACTGCCAGCCTGTTGATGCAGATGGTATCGGTAAATGTCCATGTATTGAAGGTTGTGGTGGTCCAATCATTGTTGAAAAAACCTGTGCTGAGAAGATGGGTGCTTTACCAAGCATCGCTTTCAAAGCCGGTTCTAACAAACTGGATGATGATGCGAAAGCTGCCCTCTCTACTGTTGCTGCAAGGATCCGTAACAATCCGGGTTGTAAAGTAGTAGTAATTGGCTATTGCTCTTCTAACAAGAAAGAGCAGCAGTTAAGCTGGGATCATGTAAATGCGGTTATTAACTACATGGTTGATAAAGAAGGTATCAGTGCTGACCGCTTTGTCTTCAACTATGGCCAGGAAGGTGGCGATTGCAACACAGTTGACCTCCGCCCGGCTGCTGAAGGTGAAGATGGACCGAACACTGTTGAACCTCCGCACCCTAATCTTCGTAAGAATTAAGAGTTGATACTTTTTGCTGATATAACCCTCCCGAATCTTCGGGAGGGTTTTTTTGTCTGGAGAGATGAAGGAATGGAAAACTATAAAAAAATTTATAAGACAACACACTACTGATAGTCAAACCCTTAGGTGGGTAATTCCAAACTTTCAGTGCTCAATAATTGACTTGGGTGGGGCTTATTTCAAAGGGTAAGGTCTTCGGATTTCCGGTCTTTCCCGACTTATTATAGAAACCTTAACGCCTTTCGGGGGGCGGCTATCTTTTTTCCGCATAATTTGCCGGTATCTGTTAACTTTGCACACCTTTTATGAAATGTAGCTGGATTCTTATAGTAGTACTTATTTTAAGCAGTTGTGGTGGCGGTATGACCAAATTGTTGAAGAACCCCGACCCCGCCTACAAACTCCGTATGGCTGAGCAGTATTTTGTAAAAAAGAAGTACGGCCCGGCTCAGCAATTGTATGAGGATATTATGCCTTATTACAAGACAGGTAAGGAATTCGAAGACATTTATTATAAGTATGCCTATTGCGCTTATAATATGGCTGATTACCTTAGTGCAGAGAATCTGTTTAAAAGCTACCTGGAAATATTCCCGAATAGTGTGAAGGCAGAAGAAGTGGATTATATGCGGGCTTTTTCCTATTATAAGCAATCCCCTAAACCGGAACTGGATCAAACCAATACCGTAAAGGCAATGGGTATGATGCAGACCTTTATCAATACACACCCGGGTTCTGTAAGGAATAAAGACGCTAATGATATCATTGATATCTGCCGTGGTAAGCTGGAAGTAAAAGATTACCAGAGTGCTCAATTATATTACGACCTGAAGCAATTCAGAGCAGCCGGGGTAGCATTTGCTGCTTTATTAAATAATTATCCTGAATCTATAAAGGGGGATGAGTACAAACTGATGATCATCAAATCGTATTACCGCTTTGCAGAGATGAGTGTGGAAGATAAAAAAGTAGAACGGTATGAGCAGGTGATTACTGAGTGCAACGAGTTTACCGACCGTTTCCCGGAAAGTAAATTGAAAAAAGAAGCAGACGAATTTTTGAATTTATCGCAAACCAATATTAAAAATTTAAATAATGAGCAAATTAAGACGGCAGCTTAGTGCAGGGATCACCAATAATGTGGAAACCCGCAACCTTGATGAAATCAAGGGCAAAACAGGTAACCTGTATGAGTCGATCTCCATTATCGGGAAAAGGTCTAACCAGATCAATATTTCTCTGAAGGAAGAGTTGCACAATAAACTGGAAGAGTTTGCGAGCCATACCGACAGCCTTGAAGAAATTCACGAGAATAAAGAACAGATAGAAATTTCCCGGGCTTATGAAAGAATGCCCAACCCGGCCCTGTTGGCTACCCAGGAATTCCTGGAAGACAAAGTTTACTTCCGTAAGGGCGACGATGAATTGTTCAGCTAAGCTGGCTTTTTCTGTCTTGTCAGAATAATGGGGCAATCATACCCATAAGTTTATAAAACTATTATCGTAAAGCGGCTTGTTTCAAAGGGCCGCTTTTGCTTTTAAAATGTATTTTTGAGAAGGATGTTGCAAGGAAAAAAAATAGTTGTGGGTATTACCGGCAGTATTGCTGCGTATAAATCCATTCTCCTGGTTCGCCTGCTCGTAAAAGCGGGGGCAGAGGTTAAAGTAATAATAACACCTTCAGCCAGGGACTTTGTTCCTACCCTAACGCTTTCCACGCTGAGCCGCAATCCGGTGCTTTCAGATCTCTTTGATGAGCAGAGCTGGGCCAATCATGTCATGTTGGGGCGATGGGCCGATGTCATGATCATAGCCCCGCTAAGTTGCAATACCCTGGCTAAAATGGCCCATGGGCAGTGTGACAACCTGCTGCTGGCCACTTATCTTTCTGCCACCTGCCCTGTAGTGCTGGCACCCGCAATGGATGAGGACATGTGGCATCACCAGGCAACAAAGGATAACCTGCAAAAAGTAGAATCCTTTGGCAACAGAATAATTCCTGTGGGAAAAGGTGACCTGGCCAGTGGCCTGTATGGTGAAGGCCGGATGGCCGAACCGGAGCAGATCATCGACTTTATCAGCACTAATTTTTTTTTGACCCGTCCACTGGAAGGTAAAAAAGCTATCGTAACAGCCGGTCCCACATACGAACCTATTGATCCGGTTCGTTTTATTGGAAATCATTCTTCCGGGAAAATGGGTATTGCTATCGCTAAAGAATTACAACACCGTGGTGCAGACGTTACACTGATCCTGGGACCATCTGCGGTTGATACGGCAGGCAATGGAATTGCAGTAGTGAAGGTCAGGACCGCAGCTGAAATGTATAAAGCCGCCAACGATGTATTTGCGGACACTGATATTGTTGTTATGGCCGCCGCTGTCGCTGATTATACACCTGTTTTACCAGCCGGTGAGAAAATTAAAAAGAAAGAAGAGAAACTGACCATTGAATTGGTAAAGACAAAAGATATTTTGAAAAGCTTCGGTGAAAAAAAGAAAAAAGACCAGGTATTGGTTGGGTTTGCACTGGAAACTAATAATGAGAAGCAGCATGCGATGGATAAACTGCAGCAAAAAAATGCAGACCTGATCGTATTGAACTCCCTGAATGATCCCGGTGCCGGCTTTGGTCACGACACGAATAAGATCACTATATTCGGAAAGGGAGGACAGGAATATGTTTTTGAAACTAAATCAAAGACAGGAGTTGCTAAAGACATTGTTGATACACTAATCCGTCTGTATTATGCATAAGAAAATAATTGTTGCGGTTGCTTTTGTTTTTACTGCCGTGTTGGCGCAGGGCCAGGAGATCCAGGCCCGTCTGACCGTTATTACAGCTAAAGTAAGTACCCAGATCGATAAGAAAGTATTTCAAACACTGCAATCGGCACTGATTAATTTTTTGAATAACCGCCGGTGGAGCAATGACCCTTTTCAGCCTGGGGAAAAGATCCAGTGTAATTTTATCCTGAACATCGACCAGGACCTCGGTAACAATATCTATAAAGGGAAACTGACCGTACAGGCTGCCCGCCCGATTTTTAATACTACCTATGATTCACCAATCATTAATTTCCTGGATGATAATGTAACTTTTCGGTACGTAGAGTTTCAGCCGATTGAGTTCAATGAAAACCGGGTACAGGGCAATGACCCGCTGGCAGCGAATTTGACGGCTATATTAGCTTACTATGTAAACCTGATACTTGGTTTTGATTATGATTCTTTTTCACTTAGGGGAGGGGATGCTTTTTTTCAAAAGGCCTGGAACATCGTCAACAACGCACCCGAGAACAAGGACATCTATGGCTGGAAATCATTTGAAGGACTTCGTAACCGTTACTGGCTTGCCGAAAACATGAACAATAACCGGTTTACACTGCTACATGATGCGTTGTTTTCTTATTATCGTTCCGGGATGGATCTTTTTTATGAGAACGAGGACGCCGGCCGCAATGGGATCCTGAATTGCCTGAGTTTTTTGAATACAATCAATACAGAAAACCCCAATTCCATGATGATACAATTCTTCTTCCAGGGTAAAAGCAATGAATTGGTAAAAGTATTCAGCAAAGCCAGCGCAGACCACAAGACAAGGGCCAGGGATCTGCTGACCAGGCTGGACATTACCAATGGAGCTGCCTATAAAGAACTGCGATGAGAAACGGTCTCCTGATACTTATTTTATTGATCATTACGGCAGGGTGCAGGAGTAAGAATAAAATTCCCCGTGATGTGTTGCCACAAAAAAAAATGCAGGCCATCTTATGGGATATGATGCGGGTTGACCAGTTTTTAGCTGACTACGTATTGAATAAGGATAGTTCCAAAAATAAAACAACTGAAAGCCTGCAGTATTATCAGCAGGTATTTGCTATTCATAAAATAAGCAAGGAAGAGTTTCAGCGTAGTTTTTCTTATTACAAATCTCATCCTGTTTTGCTGAAAGCAGTAATGGATTCTATCAGTGCTTCCCCTAAGGATACCGTGCAGCCAGCTGTCATGACGAAGCCAGTGTTTGACACTGGAGTAGCAAAAGCGGACATCATAGTATCAAAAATAGACAAGGTCCTCCCCTTACCGGATCTTTCAAGGAGGGATAGTTTGCGGGCACGGAAAGTAAAAAAACCATTAAAGGCCGATTGAATCCTTACCAGCCCTGGTAGAGACAAGTTCCCTAATTTTACTGCTTAATAATTGTTTGCATGAACAAAGTTGTCACTGCCGCTGATGAAGCTATCCATGATATCCCGGATGGTGCCACTCTTATGTTAGGAGGATTTGGCTTATGCGGTATTCCTGAAAACTGTATTGCTGCGCTGGTACGGAAGGGTATAAAAGGCCTGACTTGTATATCCAATAACGCCGGCGTAGATGATTTTGGAATTGGCCTTATGCTAAAACAAAAGCAGGTAAAGAAGATGATATCTTCTTACGTTGGAGAGAATGCAGAGTTTGAAAGGCAATTACTCAGTGGTGAACTGGAAGTGGAACTGATACCCCAGGGTACATTGGCAACCCGTTGTATGGCGGCGGGCTATGGCATGCCGGCTATATTTACTCCGGCGGGGGTAGGTACGGAGGTGGCGCTGGGAAAAGAAGTAAGGGAGTTTAACGGCAAACAGTATTTACTGGAACATGCATTTGATGCTGATTTTGCCATTATAAAAGCCTGGAAAGGGGATACGGATGGCAATCTTATTTTTAAAGAGACAGCCCGGAATTTTAACCCGCTCATGGCCATGGCAGGTAAAATAACTATTGCGGAAGTAGAAGAACTGGTACCGGCCGGGGAGCTTGATCCGAATACTATTCATACACCCGGTATATATGTACATCGTGTTTTCCAGGGAACAGGTTATGAAAAAAGAATTGAGCAGCGAACAGTGAGAAAGAAAATTGAAAATGGAGTAACCGGATGACCAGGAACCATTTCAAGTTTTCCCATTAATTAGTTTTCCAATCATATCAATATGTCATTAACGAAAGAACAGATAGCACAACGCATTGCCCGGGAACTCAAAGATGGATATTATGTCAATTTGGGAATTGGCATTCCTACATTAGTAGCTAATTATATTCCTGCCGGTATCAATGTGGTATTACAAAGTGAGAATGGGTTACTGGGTATGGGACCCTTTCCAATGGAAGGAGAAGAAAATCCTGACCTGATCAACGCCGGTAAGCAAACCATTACAACGGTCCCAGGTTCTGCTTTTTTTGATTCTGCAATGAGTTTTGGAATGATAAGAGCCGGCAAAGTTGATCTTACTGTACTCGGAGCAATGGAAGTAAGTGAATCCGGAGATATTGCGAACTGGAAAATTCCCGGTAAAATGGTAAAGGGGATGGGCGGGGCCATGGACCTGGTAGCCAGTGCAAAAAATATCATCGTGGCAATGATGCATAGTAATCCGAAGGGGGAGTCCAAATTGTTGCCCAACTGCAGCCTGCCATTGACCGGTGTAAAATGTGTAAAGAAGATCGTATCTGATATTGCGGTACTGGATGTTACGGACAAAGGGTTCCGGTTGCTGGAAAGGGCCCCGGGAGTGACGGTAGATGAAATAAAAGCTAAAACAGCCGGTAAGCTAATTGTGGAAGGAGAAATTCCTGAAATGGTTTTTTAAGAACAAGAAGAAACTAAAAGATAACGCTATATAGTCTTGATGGGAAAGTTTCGGAACTAATAGCTCGCAGATTTTTATTCTATCAGATTATTCTTTACGGCAAAAAATACCAGTCCTGCCGTATTCTTACTGCCGAATCGTTCCATCAATCTATCTTTAATAGCTTCAACAGTACGTGGGCTGATTTCCATTTTCTGTGCAATTTCCTGGGCGGTAAATTCCATACAGATAAAACGAAGTACATCTTTTTCTTTATCACTGAGGGTTATCTCGCTGTTTAAAGAAGGCACTACTTTTTGACGGGAATGTGATTTTTTTAGTAGAATACGATTAACAAAGTTGTTCAGGTAATATCCTTTTTCAAACACTTCCATAATGGCCCTGCGTATTTCCTGCGGTTCTGCGTTTTTGAGCAAATAACCATTGGCACCATTTTCCATCAGGTGATAGACAAAACGTTCGTCTTCATACATACTCAGGATCAGCACTTTTATTTGCGGGAACTGTTTGCTGATGGCTTTGGTGGCCTCGATACCATCTTTTCCCGGCATACGGAGGTCCATCAAAACCACATCCGGTTCTGCAGCAGGCAGTCCTTTGAGTAGCTCATCACCGTTCTCGGCTTCGAATACAAACTTAATATTGGTAAAGGGGCGAAGGGAAAGTATTACTCCCTTGCGAAATATTTTATGATCATCAGCAATAGCTACCTTAATGGGTCCCATAAGTTATTCGATATTTGTAAAGTTAGTCAGTTTACCCATTCAAAATGGGTGGTTTTGCTGGTGCACGATCCGAATAGGCTGGTGGGCTTGTATAGGTTGTATGACTCTTATTTACTGGTAGGGTTCGTCCTTGGGCATCTCGATCGTTACTTTATAATAGGTCTGAGAAATATCTTTTTCAAAATTGATATTTCCCTGCACCAGCCGCAAGCGGCTGCTGATATTCTTCAGGCCCAGTCCCACATTACTTTTATTCAGCTTGTCAAAATCAGATTGTACAATACCGCGGCCATCATGATGGATACGGAGATAAAATTTATCGGCATGTACATTTTGTGTTAAATGAATAAAACTGGCACTGCTGTGCTTAAGAATATTATTGATGAGCTCCTGGACAATACGGAAAATGACCAGTTCTTTTTCTCCTTTCAACCGGTCTTTGTATTCATGAAAACGGCTGCTGGCATTGATGGCACCAGAACCGCTGATCTTCTGGAACAGGTCGTTTACTGCTGATTCCAAACCGAAATTCTTCAGGGTAGGGGGCATCAGGCTATGACTGATATTACGAACCAGCTGGATGGTATCATCAATGATCTGGCGGGCCTGGAAGATGGACTGGAGCTGTGTGGCTTTATCCTGGTTCACCAGGTTCTCGTTCAGGTACAGGCGGGCAGTAGCAAGCAGGGGACCCGCATCATCATGCAGGTCGGCGGCGAGGCGCTGGCGTTCTTCTTCCTGTAGCTTGATAGAGGCATTCAGCAGTATCTTTTGCTGTTCCTGCTCCATCTGGTTGATCTTGTTCTGGAAGCGAAGCACCCTTCGCTGGTGCATGATGATAAAGATGATTAGGCTGACCGTAAGCACGACCATGCCCAGGGTGCCGAGAAAGAGCACTGTGGAAACTCCGGAACTTTGGTTGGTGGCTTGCAGAAAGAACATAGTGGGTTTGGTGGTTGCTTTGTGTCAAACCATATCCAAATATGGGATATGGGATGTTCTTTGGTTCGATTTGTTTTTAGATTTTTTAACAAGTAATATAAAAGCGACTGCAAATAGTATTGTTTTAACCGTATCGGCTACATAGTTTAAATAGAAGTATTTGGTAAATTCTACATCACTAAATGAGCTTGCGAGGATATTAATGAAGAAAGATCCGCCTAAATAAAATAAGAGACCCGCAGAAATCCAAAAGCAATGATTTGAATAAATATGTTCTCCTCTGGCGTTACTGAGATTTTCAAGAAAAAATAGTGATATATAAATAAAGATCAGAATTGACTCTACACCTATCGATATGGAATCTACTCTGCTTTTTTCAAGAGCTAATATATATATCACTTGAAAGGCTAAGAATACTCCTGAAAGTATAAAAATTGTTCTTTTAAAACTTTTAGTCTCAATATTAAAGTAGAAAAGTGAAGCAAAAAACAAGTATTCTAAAGACGTATAAATTGGCTGGTAAGCAACTTTTCTGAATTCTTTTGGAATTTCTTTATAAAAAAAGAGGAGGGACCAAAATACAATACCATATACGGCTAAAATCTTAGCATCCCTTTTCCTAGTTCTAGTGAGTAAGAGGAGGATAGGAAGAATAAGATAAGAGTAAGTGACTATATAGCCAAAAAGCTTTTCTATAACTTTGGATTTCTCCAAAAATAGAAAAGCTT
>JAWXCO010000059.1:0-16530 GCA_034408705.1 Bacteroidota bacterium | reverse complement strand
GCTGAAATCCATACCAGGCTTTGATATGCTATTTTTTATCAAAAAAAAGGAAATTTTGTTCGAATTGCAAAACCCGCTACAAGAGCGGGTTTTGGCTATCTTGCTAAACTATGTCGGGACGACAAGATTCGAACTTGCGACCACTAGACCCCCAGCCTAGTACGCTACCGGACTGCGCTACGTCCCGAACTTTTATACTCAATGTGTAAATATTGGGAGGGTAAAAGTAAGGCATTTTACCATTTTTCAGTACCAAAAACAACCTTTATCTTCGCTCCTTAATGAACATACTCATTAAGCAAGCCCGGATTATTGACCCCCACTCTACTTATAACGGACAAGCAGCAGATATTTTTATTGAAAATGGACAGATCACCCAGATTGGACAGCAACTGGCCATAAAAGCTGAACAGGAAATTAATGGCAGCGGTCTCTGTGTATCGCCAGGATGGGTGGATGTGTTTGCGAATTTCGCGGATCCTGGATACGAATTCAAGGAAACGCTGGAGACAGGTGCAGCTGCTGCAGCGGCCGGTGGTTTTACCGATGTATTTGTAATTCCCAATACCAACCCGGTCATACATAATAAAGCCGGCGTAGAGTATATTGTTCAAAAAAGTAAATCGCTGCCCGTCCAAATTCACCCGATCGGGGCTATTACCAAAAACACGGAAGGAAAAGAACTGGCTGAAATGTATGATATGAAAGCCAGTGGAGCTGTTGCCTTTGGTGACGGGATCAACGGGGTTCAGTCGGCAGGCTTGCTCGTAAAAGCCCTGCAATATGTAAAAGCATTTGATGGTATACTTATACAACTTCCGGATGATAAAAGTATCAACCCACATGGGTTGATGAATGAAGGAATTATTTCCACCCAGCTTGGCTTACCCGGCAAACCCGCCATGGCGGAAGAACTGATGGTGGCCCGGGATATCAAACTGGCCCGCTATGCCGATTCAAAATTGCATTTTACCGGAGTAAGTTCGCAAAAATCTCTGGCTTATATTAAAAGAGGAAAAGAAACGGGTGCAGCGATCAGTTGTTCCGTAACGCCTTACCATCTTTTTTTCTGTGACGAAGATCTGCAGGACTATGCTACCAATCTCAAAGTAAACCCTCCCCTGCGTACAAAAGAAGAAAGGGAACTATTAAAAACTGCATTGGCAGATGGCACTGTTGATTGCATTGCTTCACATCACCTTCCTCATGAACTTGACAGTAAAGTGCTGGAGTTTGAATATGCTAAGTTTGGTATGATCGGTTTGGAAACTGCTTTTGCAGTATTAACGACTGCTGTTCCTTCCATTCAACCAGGAAAATGGGTGGAGCTTTTATCCACCAACCCCCGAAAATTATTTGGCCTGGATTCTGCCACCATACAAGAAGGCAGCAAAGCTGTTCTGACCCTTTTTGACCCTGCTAAAAAATGGACCGTCACGGAAAAGGATATCCATTCCAAATCAAAGAACTCTCCTTTTATAGGGAAAGAACTAACTGGTAAAGTAGCCGGTATTATTAACGGGGATAAAGTCCATTTATCTTAATTAGCTGCATGAAACTATCTCCCTTACTAAAAGGAACCATAACAGCCATCATCATGATCGCTGTTTCATTAGCCACTTTTTATGGTCTGCCCCCCAATTCTCCATTACATTACAGCGTATATGGCGTGTACGCCCTTGGAATCGTCTGGACATTAATGTCGTACAGAAATTCTCCCTCGTTTACCGGCAGGTTTGGTGAAAGTTTTGGAATGGGCTTTCGTTGTTTTATTGTGGCCACACTGATCATGGTGGTCTATACATTTGTCTTTAATAAAATGCACCCGGAATTTGCTGAAGACGCGGCCCGTTTATATAAAGAGCAACAACTGGCCATTAAAAACAATTCAAAGACACCAGATGAAATTGTTGCGGATGCGGCCCGTTACAAAAATGGTTATGCAATGGCTGTCGTTTATGGTTCTATTTTCGGATATTTGATCATTGGCGCTGCAGTTACAGCTGCAGTCTCAGGCTTTTTAACCAGAAGAAATAAATAATGGACCTTTCCATCGTCATACCATTAATAGATGAAGAAGAATCTTTGCCGGAATTAACGGCATGGATCGAGAAAGTAATGGCGGAGAACCGTTACAGCTATGAAGTAATTTATGTAGATGATGGCAGTAGTGATAATTCCTGGGAAGTGATTGAAGCGTTACGTTCAAAAAATCCATCCATCAAAGGCATCAAATTTCAGCGCAACTATGGGAAGTCGGCAGGATTGAATGAAGCTTTCCGTGCCGCTACCGGCGATGTTGTCATCACGATGGATGCTGACCTGCAGGATAGCCCCGATGAAATACCGGAACTGCGAAGAATGATCCTGGAAGATGGTTATGATATGGTAAGTGGCTGGAAAAAGAAACGCTATGATAATACCCTGACCAAAAATATTCCTTCCAAATTCTTCAATGCAGTTACCAGGAGCGTATCCGGTATTAAACTCCATGACTTTAACTGCGGTTTGAAAGCTTACCGGAACAAAGTGATAAAAGGGGTGGAGATCTATGGTGAAATGCATCGCTATATTCCCGTATTGGCCAAATGGGCCGGATTCAAAAAGATCGGGGAAAAAGTAGTGGAGCATCGGGCCCGGAAATATGGCAAGTCGAAATTTGGCTGGAGAAGATTCGTGAATGGATTCCTGGATTTATTGTCGATAAGTTTCGTAGGAAAATTTTCCAAAAGACCCATGCACTTTTTTGGCTTATGGGGCTCTCTTTTTTTTATAATCGGCCTGGGTATTTCTATTTACCTGATCATTTCAAAGATCCTGGATGCCAATTTTGCATTGACCAACCGGCCCGGATTTTATCTCGCTTTAACCTCACTGATCGTCGGTATGCAATTATTTCTGGCAGGATTTATCGGTGAGCTCATCTCCCGTAACTCGCCCAACCGCAATGGCTATTTAATAGAAACGAAAACCGGTTTGTGATGGCCAATGTCATCATCATAGGACCCGGTCACCCATTGAGGGGCGGGGGAATGACCACATTCAACCACCGGCTGGCAAAAGAATTTATAGCCGCAGGACATAACTGCCAGATCTATTCGTTTTCGCTGCAATACCCTTCTTTTTTATTCCCGGGCAAATCACAATATAGCGATGAACCGGCCCCGGAAGGAATCACGATCAAGTCTGTCATTAACTCTATCAATCCCTTTAACTGGATCAAAATCGGGAACCGGATCAAAAAAGAAAAGCCGGATATTATCCTCGTTCGTTTCTGGTTACCTTTCATGGGACCTTCACTGGGCACCATCTTGCGCAGGGTACGAAAAAACAGACATACAAAAATAATTTGTCTTGCTGACAATGTAATACCACATGAAAAAAGGATCGGGGACAAACCCTTTACCCGTTATTTTTTAAAAAGTTGTGATGCCTTTATCACCATGAGCGAAAAAGTATTGGGCGATCTGCGGTTGTCCCAAAAAACCCACAGGGTCCTGCAGACAAAACCGGCTAAATTAGTTTCCCATCCACTCTATGACAATTTCGGTTCGATCATATCCCAAACTGAAGCACGTGAGCATCTTGGCCTGCCAAAAGAGGAGAAAATAATATTGTTCTTTGGGTTTATACGTAAATACAAAGGGCTAGACCTTTTATTGGAAGCGATGGCGGATGAACGGATAAAAAAGTCGGGGATAAAACTGGTAGTAGCCGGAGAGTTTTATGAGGACGAAAAAAAATACCAGGAGCAGATTGACCGGTTGGGAATCAGAGAAGAATTGATTCTGCGTACAAATTTCATTCCCGACAGTGATGTAAAATATTATCTCTGTGCTGCGGATGCGGTAATACAACCTTACCGGAATGCTACGCAAAGTGGTGTAAGCCCCCTCGCCTATCATTTTGAAAAGCCGATGATTGTAACCAATGTTGGGGGACTGCCTGCATTGGTACCGGATGGAAAAGCGGGGCTCGTAACAGCACCCAATCCTGAAGCCATTGCTGAAAGCATTCTGAAATTCTATCAATTAGGCGCAGATTATTTTATTCCTCATCTTCGTAATGAAAAGACCAAATACAGCTGGCCCGTTATGGTCAATGCAATTTTTGAACTCGCAAAAGAGATTCCTTCACAAGAATGAATAAAAAGATACAGGATATCATTCAGGCGTCAATCGATACAAAACAGCAGTTACTGCTGAACACGTCTTTGCTTGAAACGATCGAACAGGTTGCAGCTGTTATCACCAGCACGTTTAAAAATGGCCATCGGCTCTATTTATGCGGTAATGGTGGAAGCGCCGCTGATGCACAGCATCTCGCTGCGGAGTTTACCGGACGATTTTATAAGGACAGGAAAGCACTGCCGGCCGAAGCCCTGCATTGTAATACTTCTTACCTGACCTCTGTTGCCAACGATTATGGTTTTGATGCGGTCTATGCAAGGATGATAGAAGGTATCGGGCAAAACGGCGATGTACTTATCGGTTTGTCCACTTCTGGTAATTCTGCCAATATTATCCACGCCTTTGAAAAAGCGAAGGAGTATGGAATGATTACAGTTGCCTTTACCGGCATCACCGGCGGACAGCTGAAATCCCTCAGCGATCACCTTATTAATATACCCTCCACCGATACACCGAGAATACAGGAAAGTCATATCCTGATCGGTCATATTATTTGCCAGTTGGTAGAAGAAAATTATTTCAAGTAATCTCCATGCCTCAACAACTCCACCTGGACCTGGCAATTATAGATAAAAGCTGGACACTTTTTTTAGACCGCGACGGTGTTATTAATGAGGACAAAATAGGTAGCTATATATTCAACCCTGATGAGTTTGTATTTATGAAGGGAGCCCCTGCCCTCTTTAAAAAACTGACCGAAAAATTTGGTCATATTATAGTTGTTACCAACCAACGGGGTGTTGGCCGGGGGCTCATGAGTGAAACAGATTTAACGGCCATTCATGAAAAAATGATTGCTGGTATTACAAAAGCTGGTGGCAAAATTGACGGGATCTACTATGCGACATCTATTGATAACGAAGACCCTTTAAGAAAGCCTAACCCGGGTATGGCTTTCCGGGCAAAAGCTGATTTTCCAGCTATTGACCTGGCCAGATCCATTATGGTGGGTAACAAACATAGTGATATGATGTTTGGCAGAAATGCCGGTATGTACACGGTATACATGGCAACCACCAACCCTGAAACGCCCTGTCCCCACCCGGATATTGACCTCCGGTATGATTTGCTGGAGGATTTTGCCAAAGCTTTATAAGTCCGTACAAAATTTTACTGCTTTTTTGGCGTTCTAACCAGCCTGAATGGCGGACTGTAGCTCCTGAAATGATTAGATTTACCATGCAACCCGGCCACCAGGGCAGGCATCTGTACTTAGCCTAACTTAGCAATATCAAAATAATCCTGTTGAAAAAAATATTGACCAAATTCTTATTCCTTTGTTCCCTTTTGCTGGGCTTGACCTGCCCCCTGATGGCCCAAAAGATCAGCTCTGCTGATATGAAAAAGCTCAGGGCCAAAGAGGACACGCTGAAAGACTATTCCTTTTACCTGAATACGGATACACTCACGGAAGAAAGGATGGTATCGGATAGCGTTTTCACGAAGACCCTTGTCAGGGCATTACAGATCAAGCACTCTTTTTATTATCCATTCGACTCTGTGATCGGTGTATCCAGGATGTATGCGCCGGATACATCCTTCCGAATATTTACCTGGGTCATTTCTTACGATGATCACTATGCTCGGCAGCGGGGGGCTATACAATTACGGACCTCTGATGGCTCCTTAAAATTATTTCCTCTCAGAGATGTATCTGAGTTTACCGACAAACCGCTGGATTCCGCACGCACCAGGGCCAACTGGATCGGTGCGATGTATTACAATATCATCAAAACACAACACAAGGGCAAGAACTACTATACCCTCTTTGGCTTTGATAATAACAATGCCATGAGCAGTATGAAATGGATCGATGTGCTGAGTTTCAATGAAAAAAATGAGCCCTTGTTCGGCGGTCCTTTTTTCAGTTATGAAAAAGATAGCATTCCCAAACCTCCCCAATACCGCTTTGGCATTGAATTTAAAAAAGGAGCCCGGGTGTTGGTCAACTATATCGAAGACCTTCAAATGATCCTCATTGATCATTTAATTTCTGAGAATGACGACCCCGAACATAAATGGACCTATGTACCTGATGGTGACCAGGAAGGTTTTAAATGGGAGAATGGGAAATGGTTACACATCGACAAGGTATTTACTTTTAAACTTGAAGACGGGCAAGCTCCTATCGGCGACCCGATCCTGGATTCCAAAGGCAATAAGGACGAAAAGAAATTACAGGAAAAGACTGATAAGAATAAAACGAAAGAGAAAGGCAAAACACCGATCAATTACGATAATTAGTCATCTTTCCATAACCAATTTCTTACAGGCAATTTGTAGCCGTTTTATAGCCTATAGACCCCGCTAAGCCAATGCTTTGTAACCAATGTCGAATCAGTATCTTTACGGCTGATGGAGAAATTCACCACTAATATTCATCCACCTTCAGGCTTCTCTCTGGGTTTGAAAGAATTATGGCAATACCGTGAGCTTTTTTATTTTTTTACCTGGCGGGATATAAAGGTCAAATACAAGCAAACCTATCTCGGCATTCTATGGGCCTTATTACAGCCATTGGGCATGATGCTCATCTTTACCTTCCTGTTTTCAAAAACCTGGAAGATCGACACAACACCGGTGCAGTATCCCATTTTTGTGCTGGCGGGATTAATACTCTGGAACCTATTCAGCAGTTCCGTGTCGCATGCAGGAGAGAGCATGATCCAGAATGCCAATATTATTAAGAAGATTTATTTTCCCCGCCTCATCATACCCGGCTCTTCATTACTCGTGGCTTTTTTTGACTTCCTGATGGGGCTGCTGTTATTCCTGATCTTCTGTGTTATCTATAAACAACCGGTCCATTGGTCAGCTGTCTATTATTTTCCTGCCGCTATCTTTATTATAGTAGTCGCCGCATTTGGTGCCGGCACTTTTTTGGCGGCTCTCAATGTGAAATACCGTGACTTTCGTTACACAATCGCTTTTATGTTGCAGGTTTTGTTCTTTGCATCACAGGTTTTTTACCCTATGCAGTATATACAACAGTCCTGGCTTAAATATGTATTGGCTGCGAACCCTGTTAATACAGCGATTGGATTATTCAGGGCTCCTTTATCCGGATCTCCGGTTGACGCCACTTTTTTGGGTATTGGCATGGCAAGCACCATACTCATTTTACTAATTGGACTTTATTATTTCAGAAAAACCGAAGCATTTTTTGCTGACCTCGCCTGATGAAACCCGCCATTGAAATACGGAACCTGGGCAAAGAGTATACGCTGACCACAACGCAGCCTTATGTGGCATTAAGAGACATCATTAGTGGTTCGGTAAAAAATATGTTCAAGAGCGCTAAAGAAAAAAAAGAAAAATTTTGGGCTTTAGAGGATATCAATCTTGATATTATGCCTGGTGAAAGAGTCGGTATCATCGGGAGAAACGGTGCGGGGAAAAGTACTTTGCTTAAGATCATCAGCCGGATAACTCCACCTACAACGGGTAGTGCTATAATAAGGGGAAGAGTGGGCAGCCTGCTGGAAGTAGGTACTGGTTTCCACCCGGAATTAACCGGCCGCGAAAACATTTATTTGAATGGCTCCATACTCGGGTTAAAGAAAACGGAGATCAATAAACAGCTGGATGCCATTATCGATTTTAGCGGGGTAGAAAAATTTATTGACACCCCGCTCAAACATTACAGTAGTGGGATGCAATTAAGGCTGGCCTTCTCCGTTGCAGCGCATCTTGAGCCTGAAATATTATTGATTGATGAAGTGCTGGCAGTTGGCGATGCAGCGTTTCAGAAAAAGTGTTTGGGGAAAATGGAGGAAGTAAGTAAAAAAGATGGAAGAACCATTTTATTTGTGAGCCACAACATGGATACCATCCGCAATTTTTGTCCTACCACAATCTTGCTTGATGAAGGAAAGGTGATCAGCAAGGGGAGTACAGAAAATACCATTAACGAATATGTGGCCAGGCACCTGGAAACCAATGCCGAAATGAACTGGGAAAAAGGTGTCCTGTCCTATACCCAGGGTGTTAGTTTACACAGAGCCTTCCTGCATAATGAAAATGGCGAGCTGATTTCGAGGTTTGATACTACCGAAAAAATTGGGGTGACCATAGAATACGAAGTATTAAAAGACGATGTTGTTTTTACACACGGAATAAACCTCTATAACCAGGAAAATATCAACATCTTTAACTCACATGATGTGACTTCAGAGATCAGGCTGGAAAAAAGAGTGAAGGGAAAATACAAAGCGATCGCATGGATACCCGGAAATTTATTACCTGAAGGGATCTTTACTATCAGCATTGCCCTGTTCCTTCCAAATCCCCTGGATATACTGGTACATGAACACCAGGTTTTGAGTTTCGAAACTTATACCAATTTTTTAAAGTTATCGGCCAGAGGAAATTATGCAGATGATTTCCCGGGCGTGATTCGGCCTTTATTACAATGGGAAGCGCTTAAAATCAGTTGACAACAATATGCCCTTTTTTACAAAAAATAATGACTTTACACTCAAAGGAGTTGAAACAGGCCATTTCAACACTACTTATAAAGGAGTGGCAGCAATAAAATGTCCTTTTGATTATGTCCTGTACCAGATGCTGCTGTGGGAAGTAAAACCAGACCTCGTCATTGAGATTGGAACAAATAAAGGAGGATCCACCTTATACCTTGCTGATCTGCTTGAACTAAACGGTAATGGAGTGGTTCATACTATTGATCTGCCTGCTAACAAAGAAGACCCCTCACTCCTGTCCCATCAACGTATACATATTTATAAAGAAGGATTTAGTAAATATGATACTTCCCCCCTTTCTGACTATGAAAAAATATTGGTCATCGAAGATGGTTCTCATTTATACGAGGACACATTGAATGCATTGAATAAATTTGCCCCATTTGTTTCAAAAGGCTCCTATTTTATTGCAGAAGATGGTATCATCACTGAATTAGGAAAAGAAAAGGTATTCAATGGCGGCCCACAAAAAGCTGTTGCTGATTTCCTGAAGACCCATCCCCATTTTATCGTGGACAGGAAATGGTGTGATTTCTTTGGAACAAACGCAACTTTTAATGTAAATGGCTATTTAAAAAGAGTAGGATGATTTAAATGAAACCAACACGCAACATAACAGGCGAAAGACTGGAAACAGCCGTATTCAATTTAACGACGATCGAGCACCTGCATCGCTATGCTGTAGCCCTTGATTTTGTCGCCGGTAAAAAAGTACTGGATATTGCCTGTGGCGAAGGTTATGGAGCAAAGCTCCTGGCAAAATCAGCAGTAGAAGTAATGGGAGTTGATATCGATCAGACCGTCATTGAAGAGGCAAAGAAAAAATATACTGGCAATAATTTACAGTTTCGCGAGGGATCAACCAGCAGTATTCCGGCAGAAGATAATTATTTTGATACGGTGATCTCTTTTGAAACATTAGAACATGTAGAAGAGCATGACCAGTTTCTTGCCGAAATTAAAAGAGTCTTAAAACCCGGTGGCCAATTACTGATCTCGACACCTGACAAACACCAGTACACCGAATTAGCTAATTATAAAAATCCATATCATAAAAAAGAACTTTACGAAAAAGATTTTAAAGAATTGCTGAAAAAATATTTTCCCTGCGTTTCCTTTTACAGGCAGGCTTCATTTATAGGCTCCTCCATTGTAAAAGAAACCGACCCTATGATCAGCACCACGTATTCCGGGGATTATACTTCAGTTTCCCAGGAAAACGCTCCTCCCTATCTCTATCATATCGCAATTGCATCAGCTATTCCTGGTAAGGAAATAATTCCCAGCCTTTTCCAGGATCAGCAATTACTTACCCGGCTGCTGCAAGAGCAACAGGCAGCTTTAAAAAGAACAATTACTTACCGTGCCGGAAATACGATCCTTTATCCATTTAAATTCATCCGCTCCCTTTTTCAAAAATGAAAGTACTGGGAATTATATCAGGGTTAACAGATCCCTCGTCAAGGGCCAGGATACTTCAATACCGGAGCTACCTTGAAAAAGAACAAATCAAAGTTGACCCCCGCTATTTCTCGCCACACAGTTATGCAGACCCTGCACCCTGGGCTTACCGGCTAAATAAGGTAACAAAAATCAGTCCCTGGCGCTTTTTATGGATGCAAAAAACCATCAGCAGACTTCCCCTGTTACTACAGCAATACCAATACGATCTTATCTGGCAGAACCGCTTGATTTTGCCTCACCAGTTTTTCTTCGAAAGAAAAATCACTAAGCCTATCGTATTTGATTTTGATGATGCCATTTGGCTGGGAGAAGGAGAAAAACAAGTGATACAGGCTATGGAAAGAGCAGCACTAATCTTTGCAGGCAATGATTATCTAGCTGAGTTTGCAATAAAACACAACCCCAATACAGTTGTAATTCCTTCGGTCATTGATACGACAGCACTATATCCGCTCCCACCAAACAATAAGTTTTTTACTATCGGCTGGATCGGCACAAAAACAAATTTTAATTTTTTAGCGTTAGTTAAACCTGCTGTACTGAATTTTTTATCCCGGCATCATGACTCCCGGCTGCTGATCGTTTCTTCTGAAAAACCACCCCAGTTTGATTTTGATAATGAGCGGATCATTTTTAAGAAATGGTCTGCAGAAAAAGAAAATGAATTGATCAATGAGTTTTCCATAGGTCTTATGCCTTTAGAGGATAACGATTTTACAAGGGGGAAATGCAGTTACAAAATGCTCCAGTATATGGCTTGTAGCAGACCTGTTGTCGTCAGCCCTGTGGGAAACAACAGCAGTATACTTCATAAAAAAGAGGTTGGCCTTGCTGCGAGAGGTGAAGAAGATTGGCTGAAAGCTTTTACCCTGCTAAAGAACGATGTGGCCTACTATAGAACTTGTGCAGAAAATGGCAGGAACCTGGTGGTAGAAAACTATTCAGTAGAAAAATTTTATCCGGTAATTGCCCGCCATTTTACCGAACTGACGGCACGATAACCCTTTCTGAAATTTCCCGTTGGAAAAATCGGGTAGTAATAACAATATTTGAAGAACGAATAGCAAAATGACCATTTGTATAGCAACACCCAACTATTTACCAGATGAATGTGGTATTACCACTTTCAATCTGCATTTATCTACCCTGCTTGTAAGCGCTGGTCATCAGGTTGTCATTTTGACAATAGATTATAAAAGCTCCGGTAAAGAAGCCGATGAAATAACCGTTCAGGACAATGGTGTCACCATTGTTCGCTTGAAAAAAACATATTACCAGTATTTAAAAAAATATACTCCCTATTTTCAACCCGGCGGATTTAATGCCCCCAACTGGATATCTATGGGCTACGCTATGCGGGAATGGCTCACCGGCAATAAAGTTCAGTATGCTATTGACATAATAGAAGCTTCGGACTATGGTGGGATCAGCGGCTTTCTCCGTACCACTGTTTTGCCCCCTGTTGTAATAACGGCACATGGTAACTTAACCAAACTATTACAGTACAATTATGCGAAGGAGGATGACCATGTTGATATATTACGGGAGTTAGAAAATATTGCTCTTCAGCATGCTGACGGGATCATTGCACATAGTCCGCTCCACGGGGAAGAACTAAAGAAATCAACACCCATTCCCGTGATCACTACTACCATACCTTTTGAACTGAATAGTATCCCTGATGCTGCTAGTACCACCGGTGACCATGCGCTGATCGTTGGCGGGCTACAAACCATAAAAGGAGCTTTTGTTATGAATGCGTCTTTAAGAATACTTCCTGCAAACACTGCCATCAGGGTCCAATGGATCGGAAGTGACACTTGTAGCGCCGATAGACAACTTTCCGTGGCAAAAAAACTATCACTTGACTACCCGGACTTATGGGGTCAATCATTTGAATGGCTGGATAAAAAAAATCACCGGGAGACCCTTGCTTTCTTGGCTTCAGCTTCATTTGTCATCATACCTTCATTGTGGGAAGCCTTTAATTATGTTGCTCTGGAAGCGGCTGCTATGGGTAAAGCCATCATCATTACCGATACAACCGGTGCAGCGCATTTATTTACCCATGGAGAAAATGCGCTTATCATTCCTGCGGGAAACGAGCAGGCCCTGTCAGCAGCCATTCACCAGTTGGCTACAGATAAAAAACGATGCAAACAATTAGGTGTCAATGCCCGAAAATTAACCGAAAAAAATTTTTCCTCCGGAAAGATCGTTGAAGAGAGAATTGCATTCTATACAACAACGATTGAAAGAGGTACAAAAGCATCGCCTGACAATTTATTAGATTTTATAAAAAACTATCTTAGCCGTTCCAGACTGCTTTATTACCGTCTCAGAAAAACAGCAAAAAAAATGATCCGGCGTTCTTAAATGAAAACAGAAAAAAAACATATTGCTATTCTCTGCTCCCGTCTCGATCTGCCGGGTGGTACAGAAAGAGCTATCTGTAATTTTGCCAACCTGTTTGTTGCTAAAGGGCATATTGTTATTATTCTTGTTGTGGATGCTGCAAATACAGCTGATGCATTTTATCCCCTGGAAAAAAATATTACGGTCAGGGCCGTTCCTTTGCATTTTGGTATCACACCCCGCGGCAACCCCCTTTCCAGGAAGATCGCTTTCATCGGTCATATCAGCCAGCTTAAAAATGAAATAAAACAACTAAAGCCGGATATCGTTATTTCAACTGACTATCCTTATTCGGTGGCCGCTGTTATCGGCGGCGTGCAAAAACTCACCAGGCTGGTCAGTTGGGAGCCACATCATTTTTACTGGCTAAAAAAAAATAAGTTCTGGACCTATCTTTTCAAAAAAACATACCCAAAACTGCATACGGTCATCTGTCTGAACGATACAGAGAAAAAACTTTTTGATAAAATGGGATGTCATACTACCATCATCCCAGGTTTTGTACCGGGTTTTCCGGCCAGCCGGGCAAGTCTCGACAGCAGGGAACTGCTAACCGTTGGCTGGTTTATCAAAAGAAAAGGGATTGACCTCGTTCCAGCCATTGCGAAAATTGTTTTTCAGCAATATCCTGACTGGAAATGGAAACTGGTAGGCAAAGGCGAAGAAGCAGCCGCATTACAAATAGCGATAAAAGAAAGCAGGCTACAGGATAATATATTGATCATTCCACCGGTTGCACATGAAGAATTAGAACCTATGTACCACGGCGCTTCTCTCTATATCATGACATCCAGGTCAGAAGGTTTTCCCGCCGTGCTGATCGAATCAATGGCGCATGGGGTGCCCTGCATTTCGTTTGATTGTGCAAGCGGTCCTTCCGATATCATCCGGGATAATGAAGATGGCAAATTGGTGGAAACAGAAAATGTTGAAGCAATGGCACAGGCTATTATTTCATTAATTGCTGATGAAACAAAGAGAAAAAAAATGGGTGAACATGCATTTATCAATGTACAGCGATACGGTGCTGAGAATATTTACAACAGCTGGGAGTCAGCAGTCCTTAGTCTTTGATCAGCAATCGCCCGGTCCAATCCAGGCGATGTAAAAAGACAGCATGTTTACCTGAAAAATATTCATCCACTGCTTTGCGGGCACCTGTCCAGGCTCCGTAATCATCGATGATCAGCACACCTTTTCTTTCCAACAAAGGATATAAATGAACAAGTTCATGTTTGGTTGACTCATACCAATCTGTATCCAGCCGGAGTAAGGCCAGCCCGGAGGGGATTGTTACCGGTATAGTTTCTTCAACTTTCCCTTTTACAAATTTTATCTTTTCCTCCGGATACCCGGTCTGTCGCATATTCATCATGGTTAGTTCAATGGACGAAAAACACCAATTGTTGTGTCCATTTTCATCCCTCATTTCCTCCCAGGTTCTTTTCTCGGCCTCGCCATCCATTATGCCGGGCTGCACCATCCCTTCAAATGTATCATAGAGATAAATAGACCGGTCCGTAACACCCAGTTCAAGGAGGAGAAAGGCGATCAGCATACAAGAGCCTCCTTTCCAAACACCACATTCTGCGAAGTCGCCCCGGATATTGTTTTTGATAATATAGTTGACGGACTGATACAATGCAAAACATCTTTCTTTCTCTACCATGGTATAGTCCTTTACCCGCTCATACAATTCTATAAATTGCATATCCTTCTCTATATCACCTATTCCCACATGACCATATCCCTGTAGTTTCTTTAACCGGGAAAGCCTTACCAGCTTCAGCCCCAGTACACTTAAAGGGTAATTAATGATCTGCGAGACCTTCATAGAGGAATTTACAATTTTTTATTGCAATAAAAAACAACATCCTTTCTACTGCCAGGAATAATACAATAGAAAAAAGCCTTTATTTTAATCATCCAGTTTCAGCACAGCCAGGAAGGCCTCTTGTGGAACCTCCACATTGCCAATCTGGCGCATCCTCTTCTTTCCTTCTTTCTGCTTTTCCAATAGTTTGCGTTTCCGGCTGATATCACCACCATAACATTTGGCGGTTACATCTTTTCGCATAGCCGAGATCGTTTCCCTGGCCAATACTTTGGCGCCAATGGCGGCCTGTATAGCGATCTGGAATTGCTGTCGGGGTACCAGTTCCTTCAATTTTTCGCAAAGCTTTCTTCCAAATTCCTGGCCTTTACCCCGGTGAATCAAAGCACTCAAGGCATCTACTTTATCTCCATTCAGCAGGATATCCATTTTTACAATGTCTGCATCCCGGAAACCGATGGGGTGATAATCAAAAGAAGCATAGCCTCTAGTTTGCGATTTTAATTTATCATAAAAATCAAATACGATCTCCGTCAACGGCATTTCAAAGATCAGTTCCACCCTTGTGGTCGTAAGATAACTTTGGTTCATCAGGATCCCCCTTTTTCCGAGACATAAGGTCATGATATTGCCAATATACTCCGGCTTGGTAATGATCTGTGCCTTGATAAAAGGTTCTTCGATTCGCTCCGTCTTGACGGGATCAGGAAACTCGGTGGGATTATTGACAATCACTTTTTCTCCGTTAGTAGTATAACCAATAAAACTTACGTTGGGAACCGTAGTGATTACGGTTTGATTAAATTCTCTTTCCAATCGTTCCTGTATGATCTCCATATGCAGCATACCTAAAAAGCCGCAACGGAAACCAAAACCCAGGGCCTGTGATGTTTCTAACTCATAGGTAAGCGAGGCATCATTCAATTGCAGTTTGTCCATACAATCCCGCAGCTCTTCAAAATCATCCGTATTCACCGGGAAGATACCCGCAAATACCATCGGCTTTACTTCCTGGAAACCTTTGATGATCTCCCGGGTTGGGTTTGCCGCCAGGGTTATCGTGTCCCCCACTTTTACTTCCTTCGCATTTTTAATCCCGGTGATCAGGTAACCCACATCGCCACAAAGCACTTCCTTCTTCTCCGTCATCTTCATTTTTAGAATCCCTACTTCATCAGCTTCATATTCCTGGTTAGTCGAAACAAATTTCACTTTATCGCCTTTCCTGATCGCACCGTTCCTCACCCGGAAATAAACAATGATACCGCGGAAGGAATTGAACATACTGTCAAAAATCAATGCCTGTAAAGGAGCATCCGGCTTACCCACGGGTGCCGGTATCCTGTTCACAATGGCGTTAAGTATTCCTTCCACACCAATACCGGTACGGCCACTGGCGTGTAATATTTCTTCTTTTTTACACCCGATCAGTTCGATGATCTGGTCTTCCACTTCCTCGATCATCGCCCCATCCATATCGATCTTATTAATGACGGGAATAATCTCAAGATCATTGTCAATTGCCAGATATAAGTTACTGATAGTCTGCGCCTGAATGCCTTGCGTAGCATCAACCAGCAGGAGGCACCCTTCGCAGGCGGCCAGTGCCCGGCTTACTTCATAACTGAAGTCCACATGGCCTGGCGTATCGATCAGGTTCAGGATATATTCCTGTCCATCGGTATGCTGGTAGTTGATCTGGATAGCATGGCTCTTAATGGTAATGCCCTTTTCCCTTTCCAGGTCCATATCATCTAATACCTGGTCCATCATATCCCGGTCGCTAATGGTGCCGGTGCTTTGCAAAAGGCGGTCAGCCAGGGTGGATTTGCCATGGTCAATATGTGCGATAATGCAAAAATTACGGATATTCTTCATGTGCGTGTTACCTCGATTTTCAGAGCCGCAAAGGTAGGCGTTTTGCACTTCTTTTTGGCATCGGGAGAACCAGGGTATCCGGCTGTTTGAACACATTTCGCCCCTTCAGGGTTTAACTGCGCTCACTACGTCACCAGACACCGGGCTTCACCTTATGTTTTAGATACTCCGCCTTTTCAGGGCTTATCGAACATGAATAGCCAGCCCCGAAAGGGCGACATACCATAACGATGGGTGCAGCTCATCGCTTAAAAAAAAGAAGTATCTT
>JAWXCO010000058.1:0-5450 GCA_034408705.1 Bacteroidota bacterium | reverse complement strand
GGAATGTACCGGGGAATGAGGACCAGTGCGGGAAATAATACAATAGCTATTTACAAGTAAAAAATAATGAACAAGTACGCAATAATAGTAGCTGGCGGTACGGGAATCCGGATGGGAGGAACCGTTCCGAAACAGTTTATGTTGCTCAACAGCAAGCCAGTGCTGTATTATACCCTGAAAACTTTTTTGGAAGCCTATGATGACTTACAGGTAATCCTGGTGCTCCCTGTTGATTATACCGATATGGGACAAGAGATCATCGATGCTTATTTTAATAAGGACCGGGTAAGGATCACGGCAGGTGGCGACACCCGCTTTCAATCGGTGAAAAATGGCCTGGCGTTGGTTAAAGCCGAAGCGATCATCTTTGTGCATGATGGTGTCCGTTGTCTATTATCAAAAGATTTGATACATACTTGTTATACGCAGGCTGTTGAAACAGGAACGGCTATACCGGCTATTATATCGAAGGACAGTGTCAGGTTGATAACAGAAGAGGGTAACGAAGCCTATGACAGATCTAAAGTGCTACTGATCCAAACGCCACAGACCTTTCATAGTAAAATACTATTACCAGCTTTCCAGATTGATTATAAAGATAAATTCACTGATGAAGCCTCTGTAGTTGAAGCTTATGGTATGAAAGTCTCCCTGGTAGAAGGAGAGGAGAATAATATCAAAATAACAAGACCGGTTGATCTCTTACTGGCGGAATTATTGCTGACCTCATCAACTGCATTATAACGTGAAAGAGTTTTTTAAAAGGATCCTGAAATCACTCGGGCTGTATCATTTTTTACAGGGTGGTTTCACGCAAATGCTCTTTAAAATAAAAAGATGTATCTCCAGGATCCGTTACAAAAAATATAAAGGAGCAGGTTTTGAATGTAATTGTTGTGGTGCAACTTATTCGCGGTTTGTACCCGATCAGCCTTCACGAAAAAATGCCAATGCCATTAATGCTAACCAGGTAATAGCCGGATATGGAGAAAATATTTTATGCCCCGCTTGTTTAAGTACCGCTCGTGAACGGCTTGTCATCGCGATACTGAAAAACCCGGTAGCAACTACCGGCAAGAAGATCCTGCATTTTTCCCCCGAGAAAAATATATATGCCTGGCTGAAAAAGGCAAACGATATTACTACGGCAGATCTGGAGCCATTGTTTTATACGCGTATAGACGGGGAAATTAAAAAAGAAGATGCCACCAATTTATCTTATCCGGATAACCATTTTGATATGGTGATCGCTAATCATATACTGGAACATATACCTGATGACAGGCGGGCAATGAAAGAACTCTTCCGAATACTAAAACCCGGGGGCCAGGCTATTCTGCAAGTTCCTTATTCTACTACTATTGCGAATACACAGGAAGAGCCAGGTATTCATGACCCGAAAAGACAGTCTGCCTTTTTTGGGCAAAGGGACCATGTACGGATTTACCAGTTACAGGATTACCTGCAACGGTTAAAAAGCTGCGGCTTTACCGTAACCGTATTGTCATATGAAAATCTGTCTGCTTACTACAAAAATGCTATCCAGACTAACGAAGTATTTATTCGTATTGTGAAATAAGAGAACGATAATGTTGGGGTAAGGGTTTGAGCAACTTCAGGGGGAACGGTAGCTTATTGAGATAGACCGTGCAGTATTCTTCATGAACAGCACCAAATTTCTTATAAAAGTCAGCTACGGGCTTTGCATCACTCCCTTCAAAATCGAGGAGAAGCTGCTGGCCCGCATGATCTTGAATGAATTTGTCAAGGAGAAAGGATGAAGCACCATAGTTCCTGCTTTCAGGTGTATTGCCCACCAGCCAATAATAAGCCCTGTTTTTAAAAAAGAGAAAGATACAAGAAGCCAGTAATTCACCTTCTTTAGTAAACACACCGTATGTGACTGCACTTTTTTTATAGTGCTCATAAACAGCTTTCAGTTTTTCAAATAATCCGGGTTCCACCTTGGTGAATTTTTTAAATTCGGTCCTGCAAATAGCAGCGATCGCATCAAATTCAATTCCCTTTTTGACCACACATCCTTCTTTGATCGCTTTGGCAATATTGCGATGGATATTTTCTGAATAACCCTGCCGCAGCTTGTCGTAAGTCCTGGCCAGGTCAAGAGTAAAATTATTCCTCGAAACAATAGTTGCTCTTTTATACGAAACTATATTGGCGGTATTAAAACTCAGGTCCCAGACTTTAAATTTCCCGGGAATTGCTTCAAGGAAAGCACTGACTATTTCCTGAGTAACGTCTTTACCGAAAACACCCAGTGCCATGGTAATGGAAGGTTGGAACAGGTAACGAATACCTATTTTTTTTCGGTAGGGTAAAGGCATCACCATTTCATAATCATTTAATACCAGTGCATCCCATTGAACCGCCATACAATCCAGGTAAATGCTGCAGGCATAGATGATACCGTTTGAGGAATCGGTAATACATTTATCCCATTTGGCTTTGTCTATTTGCTGATGGGTGATATATTGTATGTTCGGGAAGCCGCTCATTAGAAATTAAAGTTGCGGTCAATTTTCCGGAAGCTAAAGTTCGAAATATCAATCGCGAATGAGATTTTCTTCCAGAACCTTTCTTTTTTGGTAAGCGTAGACTTAAAGTAATCACCATAAACACTGCTATAAAGAAGTGGAATATAAATATTGACGGTTTCTTTCAGTAACGGTATATGGATACCAGCATCAAAAAGAAAACGGTCTGTCTCAGCGTTTTGCTTCCAGGCTTCGGCATAGGTACCAATATCGAAAAATAATTTCAGGGGTATCTTTACCGGCAGTATACTTAATGGATTGATACCCGATGGTATCGTAGTGCTGAAGTTAGCAGCGATCAGCCAGTCATCAGTTTTGGCAACTTTATTAGCCAGCAAATCAGTTCTTACTTTAAAGGCGCCATCCCTTACCATGATCTGCTGGCTCAGGAATCCCTCAAAGCGGTTGCGGCCGGCAAAATAATCACTATAGGTATAATCTTCGTAACCATTGGCCCCGGTCATATTCAGATGATAACGGTCTGTAGCGAATTGTTTGGTAAAAGTGCGGGAGCCGGTATAGAAGAATTTACCTGCAAACAGGCGTACATCCAGACCTCCTTCTTTTGCATAGTTGAAAAAATATTTCCCGGTAAAAGCGGTGCGGAAAAAATCTTTGCCCTGTTCTATTTTCAGTTCCCCGCTATATGGATAGAGTACCCGGTTATTTTCGATCACCAACCTCAACTGGTTCAGGGTACTGTTTTGACTGATGGTTCTGTACTTATTCGTGATGGTTGTATCGGGTCCCGGCTGTGTAATGACCGTATCCCGGTAAAAGCGAAGTCCTTCTTCACTGATCAGGAAGGATTTGAATTGAATAAAGCGGTGATAATTGCTCCGGGGGGATTTTTCTTTTAAAGCCAGCTTAATACCCGGTACAATTTTAGTGAAACCAAAGAAATTCTTTTTACCATCCCCATCAGTAAACTGGTCAGCAGTGAATGTAGAACCACTAACACCTATATCAATACTTTTAAAAACTGAATTGGGGTAGAAACTATATGATGCAAACCCAAGTCCGGTTATTTTTTTGGTACCCGTTGCATACATCGGTGCCAGGAGGAACTGAAAATTGGGCGGTGGCAACTTCATATTGGTAATAAAAGCGCCGACCATTATTTTATCATAACTATTCAGGCCGAAGGCGGGACCAAGCAAGATCAGGTCCTTTGTTGGTTTCTTTGCATAGGCAGCCAGTGCTTTAAGGTTGAAGATCGGAACTAGTTTGGTACCTTTTCGTTGAAGAGTAGGCAAGCTGCCTGTCTTATATAAATATGAAAAAACGGAATCCAGGTTTTTACCGCTGCTTTCTTCCATCACTTTTTTAAAATCTTCCGGCTGCGGGTGTTTGAATTGCCAGCGCCGGTAATATTCCTGCATGGCTTTGTTGAATTCCTCTGTGCCCAGTTCTGTCTCAAGGTAGCGAAGCCATTCAGCTGCCTTATAATAAGCTACCAGTCCATAATTAGCCACACTATATTTTTCAGATGATAACCCGATTGGCTGATCCGTTTTGGTAACTGCTTTTGTTTCAAAGGCCAGCCGGTCTAATTTCGGTTGCACACCGTATTTAGCAGTCTTATACTTATCATCGTAGTAACTATTGATCCCTTCATCCATCCACGGATGTGCTCTTTCGTTGCTCGCCAAAATACCATAGAACCAGTTATGGCCTATCTCATGATTTATAGTATTGTCAAGGGACTTGGCATCGGTATCCGGTGATATAACCGTGATCGTCGGGTATTCCATACCACCACCAAAGCTTTCAGGGCCCTGTACCACTTGTACAATATTGTAAGGATATTCTCCCACGAGGCCCGAATAATGACGGATGGCTTCCTTTGAATTGTTCACACTGTTTTTCCAGTTTTCTTTATGCTGGGGTGTATAATAAGTAAACACATCGATTACTTTACCCGAAACCAGGCGACAGCTATCGTAATTAACAATAAAACGTTTATCTGCAAACCATGCAAAGTCATGAACATTGTTTTGTTGGTAGCGGAGTATTTTGCTTTCAGTGGATGATGCGGGAAAAAGCTGGTAAACGGTTTTCAGTTGTCCGCCTGTTGTTTTTTCTTTTCCCTTGATCGGCTCCCATGTATATGATGCCCTTGTCTTCAGCCAATTTATTTCTTCTGTATCTTTTAACTCACCGGTGGCAGCTACCACATAATTTTTTGGGACAGTGATGCTAACATCAAAGCTTCCAAATTCGCTGTAAAATTCTCCCTGATCCAGGTAGGGCATCGGGTGCCAGCCATTTTTATCATACACAGCCGGTTTGGGATACCATTGGGTGGCCTGGTAGCTTTGCCCGTCATGCCCGCCTCTTGAAAAATTATAAGGGAGTTTGATATGAAAGGGGGTGGTGATAATTGTTTTCTGACCGGGTGGCAGGGGGATGGGTAAAATAATCTTTACAATATCGATATGTTGTGGATGATCTTCTACTTGTGCCGTTGTATTATTAACTTTAAAATCCAGGCGGTTGATATAACCCTTATCTTCTTTATTGGAGAAATAAAATTTGGTGCTGCCGTTTTCCAGTGTCTGGTCAGTGAAAGCCGTCTTATCATTTTTATAGGCATTGGGCCAGAGGTGAAACCAGATGAATTTTAAAGTGTCAGGAGAGTTGTTGATATATTCTATTCTTTCATAACCATCTAATGTGTGTTCTTTATCGTTCAGGGATACGTCAATAGTATAGTTGACCTGTTGTTGCCAGTAACGTAAATTAACTTGGCAAAAACAATAATTACTACTAAGGCTTAAGAAAAGTAGAAAATATTTTGTCATTTTATTTTTTAAGTGTAGTTTACAATTTCTTACAAAATTAACCTTTTTTCTATGAAAATCTTTAAGCTCATAATCTATCTATCTATCTATC
>JAWXCO010000057.1:0-25011 GCA_034408705.1 Bacteroidota bacterium | reverse complement strand
AGATGAAACTCTTCTAACAAACCGCCGTGTACCGAACGGTACGCACGGTGGTGTGAGGGGACAGGTAGCCAATTAATGGCTACCTTCCTACTCGATTGCTGAAATTGAAACACAGTTGTTACCTGGTATTGCTTTCTCATGGTAATTTTATTGCCTTTAGTAAAACCCAAAATGCCATGGTAACCGATCCTAAAGAAAACTACCCCTTGCCCTAAAGACAGAAAATAATTTATTTCTTTTTCTTAACTTACGTACACGAATTTATTTAATTGATACTCCTGCACTATGCCCGCTTATGAAATTGAGATCATCCTGAACCGGCAACTAGCCGATTGTTTATCGATCCCTGTCTTTATTACGGATATCTCCGGTAATCTTATTTTCTATAATGAACCCGCCGAAGAGATATTGGGAAAACGCTACGAGGAAACTGGTGAGATGCCGGTGGCCATGTGGGGAACGGTGTTTAAACCGGTGGATGAAGCCGGAAACCCGATGGCCCCCGATGATCTTCCCCTTGTAAAAACATTAAAGAATCGTCGTCCATATCATAAAACATTCCTGATCGAAAACCTGAAAGGGGCCATCCAAAAAATTTCTGTTACTTCTTATCCCATCATGGGCAGGGCGGGAAATTTTTTAGGAGCCGTGGCTCTTTTCTGGGTATTAAACGACGAATGAAGCCGGCAGGGTTAAAATAAACAGATGAAAATCAAGATAAGGGGCGTTCGTGGTTCCATACCCACGGCAGACCCGGATACTACATACTATGGAGGTAATACATCCTGCGTCGATGTGTCGGAAGATGGTTGGCGATTAGTGCTGGATGGAGGCTCCGGTATGCGGAAATCCAATACCGGCCCAGGACCGGAAAATAAACGAATTGATATTCTGCTGACGCATCTTCATTTGGATCATATTCTCGGGTTGGGTTTTTTTCAGCCGCTTTTTGATCCGGATATGGAAATACATATCTGGGGACCGGCCAGCAGCACACATACTTTACGTTCCCGGTTGACCCGTTACCTCTCGCCACCTTTATTCCCGGTACTGATCCGCAACCTGCCTTGTAAACTTATCCTGCATGAAATTGATAACAGTGAATTTCAAATTGGTCCTTTTACAGTTCAATCAGGGTATGTGATCCACCCGGGTCCCACTGTGGGTTACCGCGTTGCTGGTCAACATTCTGTATTTACGTATATCCCTGATCACGAACCAGCCCTTGGCCGCAGCGGAATGCTGAACGATCCTAAATGGGTATCGGGTATCAACCTGGCAATGGATGCAGATCTGCTGCTACATGATTCACAATACAGTATCGAAGAGTATCCTTTTCGAACCGGTTGGGGACATTCGTCTATGGATGATACCTTGCGCTTTGCTTCGATGGCGGGTGTAAAACATGTGTTACTCGCCCATCATGACCCGGGCCATTCCGATGCACAGCTCAATGAAATGTACAGCGCCTTACAAAAAAGAAATAACTATCCCTTTCAATATGAACTGGCGGCAGAAGGTATGGAGATCGAACTGCCGTAAAAAGAGGTAGTGTTTCAGTTTCACCGCAGCGTACATAAAAAAGAGAATAATTGCTCCAATCCGTAGCGAACTCTGTGGTCTCAGCGGGAAGGTTTTTTAAACTGGGTCAATATAAAAATGGTTGCTTTTCGAAAGCCGTTTGAAATGTTGTAACTTATTGGTTCATTTATTTCTCTTTATGAGAGGTTGTTCCTATCCTAACTATTATTGTTTATCCATATTGTTACTATCCCTGTTATCTGCCAGCGCACAGGTGCCGGATCAGTCATCCATTAAAAAGCCAGTTACTTTTTTTGTGGATCAATCGGCAACAGCGGGCGGTGATGGGACAGCCGTTCGTCCCTTTCAGCAAATAAGTACAGCACTTGCAAAAGCAAAAAGCAATAACCAGGGAGTGATCATTCAAATCAGCAGTGGGATATACACTGAAAACCTGATGATCAGCAACCACACTACCTTGCGGGGAATAAAAAAGCCCGTCGACGCTCTAAAAAAATCAACCACCATTGTAGTTCGGGGCTCAATACAAAATAATAACCCTGTCACTCTCCGGATAGAAGATATCCAAATTGATAATGCCCCTTTACCCGGTGCAGTGGTTGTTACAAATGCTACTGCGATAACTATTTTGAAACAGGTTATTATTTCAAGAGCTACCCGGTATGGTATTTATCAACGGGGTGGTACATTAAAAGTAACGGATGCTACGATCCTCTTAACCGTTCCGGGAATAATTCCTGTTACCGGTAAAACAAATAAAGAAGAAACGGTCTGTTATGGTACCGGCATTTTTATAAAAAACACAATTTCAATTTTGACCGATGTAAAACTGCAACGCAATGTGCAGGGCCTGGTAGCAGATGGTAGCACTACCGTTGTTGATATTAGTAATATGCTGGCGGAACAGCATGCGATTACGATGAAGGAATATTTTCTTTGCAGTACCAAAGCCCCTGAAAATGGTATAGCGGCCATTGAAGCCCGCCATGGTGCCACGATGCGGGTACAGGGAATAAAAATTTTAGATAACGAGATCCGTGGACTTTCTGTCCATCATGGGGGCCGGTTTATTGGAAATGATGTGATTGTTCTTCGAACCCGATCTATCGTATGTGCTGACCGGAGAAGAATGGGTGGTATCAATATTTCTGTCAGGAATGAAGCAGCCTGGTTAGAACTTAACCGGTTTGAGTCAGGCTATGCTGAACTATGCGGATTTCAGTTTATCGATGCCAAAGGCCGTTGTACCGATGGGAGCGTACACCATAATGTGATAGGGATGAATATTCAGCGGCAACCGGCTGATTTTATTTACGAGGACCTGATGACCAGTGTTCGGTTTGAGAACAATGAAAGGAACCTCGACGCGGATGTGCTTCCTGTACCGGGGGTCACCATCCCGGACTTCCGGTAGCAGAATAACCCTGGATCGTTATTGCAGGGATAAAAATTATGAAAGAACCTTAACAGCTTTTCTTTGTTCCCATTTTTATAACTATGCCAACTCCACAGCAACTTATTCAGCAATATGCGCTGGAGCCTCATCCCGAAGGGGGCTGGTATAAAGAGACTTACCGCAGCCAGGAATATATCCCCGCTGCAGCACTTCCTGAACGTTATTCCGGCAGCCGGCCTTTTGCTACCACGATCTTTTTTTTGCTGGGAAAAGGTAATTTTTCTGCTTTTCATCGGATCAAAAGTGATGAGTGCTGGCATTTTTATGCCGGGGACCCCTTGCTGATCTATATCATAGAAAAAGATGGCACAATGTTCGTGATTGAATTGGGAGGGGATACGGAAAAGGGGCAGCTGTTTCAATATGTTGTGCCTGCTGATCGTTGGTTTGCCAGCCGTCCTGCCCCTGACAGTGCATTCTGTTTTACCGGTTGCACTGTATCTCCCGGGTTTGAATTTGCCGACCTTGAACTTGCGGATGCGGATAGCTTATCCCAACAATACCCGTTACATGAAACGATCATCCGGTCCCTGTGCTGGTAAGTGAAGAGCCCCTTCCATTTTTTTTAGTAGTGTCTCTGTTTGAAAAACCTCACTTGAGGCCAGAGAGTTCGAGGAGAATTTATATCAGTTTTCCACTGCGGCAAACGGATCAACTACTTTCTCTTCCGCAGCATATACAGGTAAAAGCTTTCTACTTTTGTTCTTGCCCAGGGTGTTTTTCGTAAAAAGGTCAAACTGGATTTTACACTGGGATCGCTTTTAAAACAATTGATATTGATCTGCCGGGCCAGTTCTTCCCAGCCATAATTTTCCTGTAGTTCTGTTATGATGGCTTCCAATGTTTTGCCATGCAGCGGGTCTTTGGATGTTTGCATTGTATAATTCGTTGGCTGGTTGGTGAGGAAAGCAACCGCTTCCACAAGATGGTTTATTTTTTCTTTTTAGGCGCCCGTTTAATAGGCTTCCCATATTTTTTCATCATCCGCTCTTTGTGGGGAACAATATGATTGACCTTACTGTTCTTTGCCGACTTTGGATGAAAGGCTGGTCCCGCATCATCTTTTTTTGCCGGCTTTATCGCATCCGTCTTCATAAATATTTTTGGCTTCTCGTCTTCCGTCAGTTCCTCTGAAATTGCCAGGTTCGCAGGTAATGATGCAAGGGGCACTTTGTATTTCATCAGCGTTTCAATAGCGGCCAGCAAGGGCTTTTCTTTTTCCGTAATAAAAGTAATGGCAATACCTTTTTTATCGGCCCGGCCGGTTCTGCCAATACGGTGAATATAATTCTCCGGTACATCCGGCACATCAAAGTTGATCACATGGGATACTTCGGCCACATCAATACCACGGGCAACGATATCCGTAGCAATGATAAAGCGGTATACTCCATCTTTAAATTGTTTGACCGTGTTGAAGCGATGGTTCTGTTCTTTATTGGAATGGATAACACCCGCTGTGCCGGGGAATTTTGTTTCCAGTTGCGCATAGAGCTGGTCTGCTAATTGTTTGGTGGCGGCAAAGACCAGCACTTTGGTCATGGTCGCATCTTCGGTCAGCAATAATTCCAGCAGGTTGGTCTTGGTATAAAAATTCGGTAATTCATATCCTGTCTGTTCAATATTTTCCAGCGGGGTACCCGTAGGTGCTGCTTCTACTCTTACCGGATCATTGAAATAGGTAGCGATCAGTGCCTCTACATCTTCGGTAATGGTAGCGGAGAATAGCAGATTCTGCCGCTTGGGAGGTAAAAAATCAAGTATGTTTTTTAATTGGGTGCGAAAACCCAGGTTAAGCATTTCATCCACTTCATCGATCACCAATTTTTTAATGTTCTTTGTTTTGAAAGCACCATTCATGGCAAGATCATAAAATCTTCCGGGAGTTGCCACCAGCACATCCATGCCCTGCATTACATCGAGCTGCTGGGTGTTGATATTTACGCCACCATATACACCTTTTACGATAAGGCTTATATAGGGTGTTAATGCTTTTACATTTTCTACTACCTGTGCCACCAGTTCCCTGGTAGGAACAATGATCAGTATCTGCGGTGATTTTTCTTTGGTATAGACCCATTGCCGCAGGCAGGGTAATAAATACGCAAATGTTTTTCCTGTTCCGGTTTGTGCAATGCCGCATACATCTCTTCCCGACATCACCACGGAGAAGACATTGCGTTGGATCGTCGTGGGAGTGCTCATTCCCAATTCGTCCAATGCATTGAGTAAAGGCGTATTTAAATTGAGATCGGAAAAGGTCATAGTGTGTTGAAATGAGGGACAAAAGTAACTGTTAATTAACTGGCAGGTTTTTAAGAGCTATTTGTTCGTTTGAAACCGGTTATTTCTCTTCCTCTATAACTTGCCGGTTGCTGGTATACTCCATCCAGTTATTATACTCCGGTGACCAGATACCGGCGATCGTTTTGCCGATAAATAATTTATAATCGAAGCGGGGATTGCCGTCAACAATATAACCGGGATAATACCAGGCCTTGCCCATGGCGTTGGCATAGCGGATCTTCAGCAGCATCAGGTATTTGCCCAAACTATATTTTTTATAATCGGGGTGATAAAAATTCATGATACCAGCGATGCTGATATGGCCCTTGTCAAAAATACCTGCCGCGATCAGTTGCTGATGATCGCGGATCTCAATGATGCCGGTATCGTAAATATTTCCGCTGCCGCCGTCAAAAAGGAAATGGTTGACCGTTTCTGATGGTTCGAAAATAAGGGACGATTTGTAGACGGCATATAGGGCTTCGATCTCTTCGGTGACCCGGAAAGGTTTTATGATCACAGAGAAATGCCGGTTGGCTGCCAGTATCTTTTGATGTGTTTTGCTAAACTGAATGGCGGGTATTGAGTAGCGCAGCCACCAGACCCGGTATAACAATTCCTCGTACACAATATAATTGGTGGTAAAGATCACTTGTCCCATCCGGTACCAACCCCTGGCCAGGTATTCATCCAGTTCATTGGCACTAAGCTCTTCAGGGAAATGTATATCGTTGATCATGAAGTAAAGGGCTGTAAAAATAGCAAATGTTCCGGCCCGGTAAAGCATAAAAAAAGGGCTGGATAGACATCCTGCCCTGTGTTTAAATCCAATATCCTATGAAAAACCGAGTTGTGAAAGTGCCGGAAACCCCCTTTCTAATTCGTTGGTAGCAATTTCTTTGTTGCTGGTATAAAGATGGGATTTCCCATCCACACATTCTTATACCAATTAATAAACGGTAGCTCCTGCTTTTCAAACGGTCGATAAAAGGGCCAGGATGATCAGGCTAGCCCTTTTTTGATCAACCAATTCCAGTTACCCCGGCCCCTGGTATCCATCGGTACTTCCTCATATAGACAACCGAATAATAGTAGTGTAGCGGCTGGCAATGATGATATTAATCCCAGTTAAAAAAATATATTGCGCACCATTTTATTATTACCTTAGAAATTGGTTACTATTTTCCTCTCCTTTTGCAAACACCCGAACTATACAGCACCTTCAAATTTTAGTTATGAAATTTTTCAAATCAACTGTCCTGCCATTATTTGTTTTTTTATGTTGCCTTCCTGCCTCTTTGTTTGCCATTGATCCTACTGATACCCGGATGCTGGCACAACCTGCTATCAGCGCTACCCATATCGCCTTTATCTATGCCGAAGATCTCTGGGTGGCCAATAAAGATGGTTCACAACCCCGCCGTCTTACCGTAGATGAGGGAGTTGAACTGGCACCCTACTTTTCACCCGATGGAAAAATAATTGCCTTTAGTGCCGAGTATGACGGCAACGTGGATGTTTTTACCGTACCGGTGGAAGGAGGAATTCCAACCCGCCTAACCTGGCATCCTTCACCTGAAGTTGTCCGGGGCTTTACCCCCGATGGCAAGGCGGTCTTATTTGGGTCCCAACAAGCGGCTTTTTCTAATCGATACAGTCACCTGTTTACCGTACCCGTTACCGGTGGTATGGCTACCAAATTAACAATACCGACTGCTAGCTGGGCCACCTTTTCTCCTGACGCAAAACAACTGGCCTATAATCCTACCGGTGATGCTTTCCGGCAATGGAAGCATTACAGAGGAGGCCAGGTCTCTGTAATCTGGATCTTTAGTTTTGGAGATAACGGTACTATTAAAATTCCACAGCCCACGGGTGGCTGCAATGATGCAAACCCGATGTGGATCGGGAACACGATCTATTTCCGGAGCGACCGCAACGGAGAATTTAATTTGTTTTCTTATAATACTGCTTCGAAAAAAATAGATCAGCTGACCAATTTTAAAGATTTTCCTCTTATAAATGCATCGGCCGGCAATGGGATCATTGTTTTTGAACAGGCCGGTTATCTCCATACATTTTCTCCCGGTGAAACAAACGCTAAACGCATCAAAGTGGGAATAGCAACTGATTTACAGGAATTACGACCCCGCTTTGTAAAGGGCACAAAATATATCCGGAGCGGAGATATTTCTCCTTCCGGTCAACGGGTGGTTGTTGATTTCCGGGGTGATATTGTTACCCTGCCTGCTGAAAAAGGTGACCCTAGAAATTTGACACAAACAGTTGCGGTGCATGAAAAATACCCCGCCTGGTCACCCGATGGGAAAAACATCGCATATTTCTCCGATGTATCCGGTGAGTACCAGTTGCATTTAAAATCACAGGATGGAAAAGGAGATATTAAAACATTTAAGTTGAATGGTACCGGCTTCTATGCTTTTACAAGATGGTCTCCTGACAGCAAGAAAATAAGCTTTGTTGATAATGGCCGCAATCTCTATGTACTGGATGTGACTAGCGGGGCCATTCAAAAGATTGATACGGATGAACTTTATGTTCCGGGTCCTTTCCGCAATTCCATTGGCGACTGGTCATCCGATTCCAAATGGCTGGCTTATACTAAAGTAACAGAAACACAGTTCAAGCGGATCTACTTGTATTCTGTTGATCTGCAAAAATCATTTGCGCTTACAGATGGGTTAAGTGATGCCGCTGAACCCATCTTCGATAAAGGAAATAAATACCTGTACTTCTTTGCCTCCACTGATGCCGGCCCCGTTATCAACTGGTTTGATCAGTCGAATGATGATTCCCGGTCAACCAGCTCTATTTACCTGGTTACGTTGCAAAAAGAAACGATCTCTCCTTTTGCCAAAGAAAGCGATGAAGAAAAAATTTCCGCAGGACCAAGTGGGAAGGAACCTGCGGATACCACAAAGAAAAAAGAAGCAACCCCTGCCACAGAAAAAAAAGCAACAGGACTTAGCATTGATTGGGAGGGAATTCAAAACAGGATCATTGACCTGCCCATAAAAGCAGGCAATTATGGCTCCCTGGGAATGGGCAAAGAAGATGAGTTATTATATATTATTTATCCCACCGAGGAAGCCCCCGGGATGATGCATAAATATGATATCAAGAAACGCAAGGATAATGAAGTGATGGAAATGAATGGTTACCTGCTCTCTGCCGATGGCAAAAAAATGCTCTATAATAAATCAGGTAGCTGGGCTATCAGCGGTTCGGGTGAAAAAGGTGAACCGGGAAAGGGAATGATCAATACAGAAGCAGTGCAGGTAAAAATAGAACCCAAAGCAGAATGGCCTCAGATATTTGAGGAAGCCTGGCGGGTGAACCGTGATTATTTTTATGACCCCGGTATGCATGGTACCAACTGGCTGGCAATGAAAAAGAAATATGAAGTCTTTTTACCCCACCTTACGTGCCGGAGTGATCTGAATACCCTGTTACAATGGATGTTCAGTGAATTGGCGGTCGGGCATCATTTTATCACCGATCGTGGCGAAATAATGAATACACCGGCAAGAATTGGCGGTGGTTTACTGGGAGCGGATTATACCATCGACAAAAACCGCTACCGTATTAAAAAGATCTATGGAGGGCTCAACTGGAACCCGAATCTCCGATCACCACTGACTGAACCGGGTGTCAATGTAAAAGAAGGCGATTACCTGCTGGCAGTAAACGGGCAGAATGTAACCACGGCAGATAACCTGTATATGTTTTTTGAAAATACTGCTGGTAAGATCGTGGAGCTCACGGTGGGACCGAATGCAGATAATACAGGATCCAGGACAGTGAAAGTAGTTCCGGTAGCCAATGAATTTGCATTACGTAACCGTGATTGGGTAGAAGGAAATTTAAAAAAGGTAAACGAAGCTACCAAAGGGCAGGTAGCATATGTATATGTTCCAAACACCACTAACGAGGGTCATGAATATTTCAAACGTTATTTCTATCCGCAGGCAAATAAAAAAGCTATCATCATTGATGAACGTTTTAATGGCGGTGGACAACTGGCCGATTATTATATCGATATTTTACAACGGCCTTACCAGGCACACTGGAATATGCGCTACGGTAAGGATTTAAAATCGCCCAGTGCTTCTATACAGGGACCCAAAGTGATGATCATTGATGAAACGGCCGGTTCCGGTGGTGATATGCTGCCCTGGATGTTCCGGAAATTCAACGTAGGTACCCTTGTAGGTAAACGCACCTGGGGTGGCCTGGTTGGTATTTTGGGATTCCCTGAGTTTATTGATGGTGGTTCGGTAACGGCACCTAATGTTGCCATCTGGACAAAAGATGGTTTTATTGTAGAGAATGAAGGCGTGGCACCGGATATAGAAGTAGAACAATGGCCGGCCGATATAATAAAGGGAAGAGATCCCCAACTCGAAAAAGCAATCGAGATTGCCTTGAAGGAATTGGAAAAAAATCCATCGACAGAGCCCGTTCGTCCTCCTTATCCAAAACGGACAAAAAATTAAAATTCTTATAAAACCAGGTGGGACTGTAGAACTATATTACTACGGTCTCATTTTTTATTATACAGCATTAACAGCTATAGTAATACGCTGACAGAAGTAAAGTCGGAAACATCGTAGCTTTATTTCATGAAACAAATCATCCTTTTTTTAACCTTTTTGTTATGCCAGCTTGCAACAGAGGCCGCTGTATTTACCGACAGTAGCTTGCTGATCAGTTTGAACCAGCAAATAGATGATCATGTTGTGGCAAAAGATACCGTGGCTTTAAAAGCCTTGTATGCTGATGATTTTTTTTTCAGTCATGGTTCGGGAAAAATAGAAGGGAAACAAAGCTGGTTTGGTTCTGTGGGAAAGGGAAATTTCATTTCACGCCAGCACGATTCAGTAAGGGCGGAGCTTCACCAGCAATTGGCTATCCTGAGAGGAAAATTATCTGTACAGAAAAACGCAAAAGATAAAACAGACCGGTATTACCTGTATTATATCCGGGTATATGCTTACAGGAATCAGCGTTGGCAATTGATCTCACATATTACTACGTCGGAGTATCATGAGCCCGCATAAGGGTAGTTGCTTTTAAACCCGTAAGATACTACCGGATCCACGCAGGGACTACCGCTGCCGGCACTCTCGCCCGTTCTGCGATACGCTGGTAACGGTCAGCCAGGGTACACAGGTATTCCTGTGCTTTAGCTGCGTAATCTTTCAGCCCGGTAAGACCTGCGATCTTCCATCTTTCTGTGAGGTGATTAATAATATTGGCGTAGTCGGCCGTTGTATAGATACCCATCTTTTCCGTAATCACTGAAAAGCGGTTGAACAAACTATCTTTTTTGGCATCATCCATCAGGAGTGCCGGCATGGTGATCTGCTTCTTCATCATTTTTTCAAAAGCCACTAAAGCACCATCAGGATCAGTCTCAAATATTTTTGACATAAAGCTTTTGTAGGCTTTTTCATGCCGGGCTTCATCCCCTGCGATCGTTTTGCAAATTCTTGATAACACATCATCACCTGCTTTATCCGCCAGCTTGCCCGTGTTAACATGGGAAATCTTGGTGGCTCTTTCCTGGAAGGAGGTATAAATCATCGCCTGGTAAGGATCCTGTTCCACTTTGGCATCAAAGCCATTGGCAATAAGATTGTGAATAGTGATCTCTACTTCTTTCATATCGGCCCTGCCGGAAAGATAGAGGTATTTATTCAGTAGGTCACCGTGGCGGTTCTCTTCAGCGGTCCATGACCTTGACCAGCGAACCCAGCCATTGGCACTGGCCATATTTCCCTCGTCATTCACTCCCTTTAAGAGGTTGAAAAAAGACTGGTAATTGGGTAATGCTTCTTCAGTGATCATATTTCCTACCAGCGAGCTGATCACTTCGGGAGGAATGGCAGCGCTTCTTTTACGTAAATCTATTACCTGTTCGATCGCATTTTCCTGCCACATATCCGGTAAAAAATCCGTTGGCTGCCAGCATTGTTGCGGGTCTAAGAGAAAATCATCTACCGCTTTCGCGGCGAGGCTTTCCAGACTTGCAATAATTTCTGCATTCTTACTTAACTCATTTATAGCTGTATTCATATTTATTTGGGTGGCAGGTGGTCAGGCTTGGTGCTTTAATGCAATTTAGTGCATTCAGGCACAATTTTTTTCACCTCCCATATCAAAGTGATAATAATCATTTTCTCCGGTAAAAAGGGAAAAAACAGATTGTTTCAATCGTTGAAAACTATTTTGTTTTATCCGCTGTTGTTTTTCATAATAATTTACCTGTAATATACGTACGGCCAAAACCAGGTTTTCGTTTTTATGCTCTTTTTCCAGGGCCGGTGGAAGCTGGTTTATTTCTTCAGGATCTATTATGAGACGGGCCATTCCAAATACATTTAAAAAGAACGGGGCACCTTTTTTATAATAGTTCAACGCAACGTGGAAACTCCGGTCAAATTCATGCACCCGCTGCATTGGTTTCTTCACCGTAATCCAGATACAACCCACTTCATCCACTTGCAGCGTTTTTGCCAGGGAGTCCGGGAACTTTAAAAGACAGTTACTATGGGAATGTAAAATAGCTGTTTGCAATTCCTGGATCTTGGCGGCGATAAATCCTACCTGGTTTTGTGTATTCATACTACATGTTTTGATGGTAAACTGTAGATATGAATGAAATTTATGTACCAAGAATTTTATCGTATGAATAGTACCCTCTTGGGGAAATATTTGCCCGTTTAATACCAAAAGAATCGGTTGTAATCCTTTCCGGGAAGATAAGAGTAAAATTTTAAACAATCACCGTATCGGTCTGGTGCAGCACTCCATTTGATATTTTAGCGTCCCGGGGTTGTACGTTAATGCCGTCCACCTTTACTGCACCATCTTTTACGCCAACCAGTAATTCTTTTCCGTTGACGGTGGTCAGCTTATCACCATCTTTTAATGAACTATAGAGGATTTTACCGGCCACGATATGGTTATTGACCAGGTCGGCCAGCTTCGCCCTGTTTTGGGGTTCCAGCAAATTATCCATGGTCCCCTTTGCTAATTTTTCAAAAGCAAGATCACTTGGTGCAAAAAGAGTGTAAGGGCCACTGCTGCTCAGCAGCTGGTCAAGATCGGAAGCATGTATGCCTTTCTTTATTGTTTTCAGATTCTTATCGGTGTTGACTGTTTGTGTAATGTTTGACATTTGTGTATTTTAGTTGCCAGTATTATAACCAGCAGTTGTAGAAAGGTAGTCATTATAGAGTAGCCCGGCTGTTAATGTTTAAAAAGCCTTTCTTACAGGAGTATTATCCGTGCTGTCAACCGGGCTAATTGCCCCATTGAATACCCGTATTTTTGAGGTATGGTTGTTGAGGTGTCTAAGTACATTAAAATAAAAAAACATGATCAATCAAAAGCAATTTGGGGTGTGGATGGATACACATCATGCAGTTATAGTAGGAAGAGAGAATATTGATACCGGTTCCTTAAAGATAATTGCTCACGTTAATGGGGCAGCCATTACGCATAATTCAAGTGAAAAAAATGAAAATAATGATAAAAGAACCATACAGGCTAAGTTCTTTAAAGAAATAACATCACACCTGCAAAACGCAACCCACCTGCATGCAACCGGCACGGGGCAGGTACAGGAACAGTTTATTCATTACCTGGCAGATACCCCACAATTTAAAAATACAAAGACAGAAGAGTCCACTGCCAATAAGATGAGTGATGAAAATCTGGTGGAGTTTTTTTCTACGAAATTTAATTAGTAGTAAAAAGCAAGCATAAAAAAAGGGTATCTGCCAGCTGGCCGATACCCTTTACTTCATTCAACACCAATTCTTATTTCAGGTGTTTGGAAAGATGTTTGGCCATATCAAACATAGATACCTGTGCTTTGCCACCGAAAACAACTTTCAGTTTAGCATCACCATTGATCATACGCCTGTTGACTTTGTCCTGCAATTTGTTGGCTTTAATGTAAACCCATATTTTCTTTACCACTTCGGTACGCGGCAGTGGTTTGCTTCCTACTACTTCTGCCAGTGCAGCACTTGGCGTAAGCGCTTTCATAAATGCGGCAGATGGTTTACGGGCCGATTTTTTCTTAGCAACTTTCTTAGCTGCTTTCTTTACAGCTTTTTTTGCTGCTGGTTTTTTTGCAACTTTTTTAGCTGCTTTCTTTTTTGTTGCCATTGTTTTTAAATTTAGAATTTTAATGGGCATTAGTATTTACCGAGACAAATATAGATTATTTCCCTGCTAACCATAAAAATTTACCAAGGTGTTTATCAACCGTCAAAAAAGGGATAATTGTCTTTTGTCCGGCGTCTTCCGGCGTCGGGGTTCCGGACTGGGAGTAACGGCATTAGCTGGGATACAAAAAACGGGTGTAGCAGCATAGCGGGATGCAACTATAATCTTGGTATCACCCGCTCCCTGGTTGAACAACTTCTCCACCAGTTCCGGTGAATTATTGTTTTTGGATAAATGAGAAAGAATAAGCAATTGGAGGTCGGGTGACTTATACTGGAGAAACAACTCCATGGCCTGTGCATTCGACAAATGCCCCTGATCCCCGCTGATACGCTGTTTCAGGTGATAGGGATAGCTTCCATTCGCCAGCATATCAACACAATAGTTGGACTCGAGGAAGGCCGCATGGCATTGGCCAAAGTGTTGAATAACCTGCTTGCACGCATAGCCAATATCGGTGATGATGCCCACATTGACCCCGTGGCCGGATACCATAAAACTATAAGGATCGGCCGCATCATGGCTTTTACTGAACGGTAGTACCGACAGGTTCCCGATTCGGGTTGGCTTGTTTTTCCGAAAGGAAAAGACCAGTGATGGTTCAATTGGTAGCTTGCTGCCAGCCAGGGTTGGTGGTGTAATATATACGGGTAAACGGTATTTTTTACTAAGACCGGGGAGACCGGTAATATGATCTCCGTGTTCATGTGATACGAAAATGGCTTTCACTTTCTCTATGGAGAGACCGAGTTGTTCCATCCGGCTGACGGTTTCCCGGCAGCTGAGCCCTGCATCTATCAATACAGCTTCCTGGCTATTGTCCACATAATAACAGTTGGCATTGCTGCCCGAATTAAGCGAAGAAATGAATAACGACATGGCGGTAAAATTAGTGATTGAACGTATTGGTACATTATAAATACAAAAGAAGTGCAATAAAAAATTAATTAGATCCAGTCACTTTATAAATTGTGTATATTAGTAAAATCAAAAGCTACGACCACCGGTCTCTTGTAAACCAACTGGTTCAAAATATATTTTTTAAGTTTAAAAAGGCGAAACATGAAATTTATTTATTTTTTTAGCCTCCTGATATTTTCTGCCTTTTTTTCTTTCAGCCAGCAGGTTACTTTGTTTGAGCATGCCAATTATACCGGTCAGTCCAAATCATTGGGTGTCGGTCAGCACCGGGTAACTTATTTTAATGACATAGCTTCTTCCATTAAAGTTCCTCCAGGCATGGGGGCTATCATCTATGAACATGCTACTGATGCAATGGGCTATGGAATTTGGGTGGATCTGCTGGAAGACCGCCCCGATCTTTCTGTTTATAATTTAAATGATAAGGTTTCTTATGTCAGTGTTTTTTATGTCAGCAACAATAACATGGTCTGGGCCCGCAACGCTATAGTGAACGGGCAATTTATTCCCGGACATTGGGAAAGAAAACGGGCAAAACCAGCTCCCACAAATACAATAGCAGTGGCAGGACCTGCTATTGCCGGCCCGGCACTTACTGATCCATCTGTGCTGGCTGTAAATGGCCCCACTACTACCATCACCACTCTTGGTGTACAAAGTGCTGAAGGCAGGAACTTATGGGAAACAGCGATGAATGAACAGATGGGTATTATTGGAAACGATTACAGGGGAATTGAAGAAATCGGATCTGCTGCATTTCAGCGGGCATCCAATAATACGGTTATACCAGACAACCTTAATTTCTGGTATCCGCAACGATTAAAGAATGATCACCGGGCAGTCGTTTTTTATAAAAGAACCCTGGCGGGAAAAGTACAGCAGGCCCGGCAGGTTAATATTGCCGGAACCTTCCAGGATTATGATGTGAACATCGATATAGTGCCGAACCCAAAATATATGTACATGATTACGGAAGGCCATCGAAGAGAATATACCGCATTGATGAGTTCACAATGGACACTGAGTGCCCACCAAAGCGGCCAGGCCAGTTGCGATGATGAACACTCCATTTCTTTTTTTAACCGGGTGGAAGCAGAGATAGCAGAAGATTACTGGCCACAGGGAGATCATACATTTGGTAGGGCCCGGCTTTCAGATCTTACCTTAATAAGAACCGGGAAAGACATGTGTGTCTATGGCCCGTGGATATATGATAAAGGGCATTGTTGTCAACCGGAAATTCATCCTGCCGAACAACTCTGGTGGAGTGAACAACAGACCGGCGGTAAAAAATATAACCTGAATGTTGTATGTGATGGCTCCCGTCGTTTTTTGTGGAGAAAACAAATGGATGATGGCACCAAATTAAAACCCTGGGGTGCACCACCCATCAAAGGATTGTTTGCAATAGCTTTTGAATATAACCTTCCACTGACCGATGTGATGATCGGCCATAGTACCAAACAATTTGAAGTAGCCAATATTCAACATCATAATGTGATAGAGTACCCGAATGCTGATCAAACATATAATTTGGTTTATCAGAATAAAACCCTGGTATCGTTTATCCCGCACAACAATGCCTTTAAAGTTTCTTTTGAACAAGTGGGAATAGTGCCGGGAGAACCCAGGAAAATCCGTGGGTTCCTGGTTATTGAAACTTTCGTAGGTGTTGCTACACAAATTGCAACATCCATTACTTTATTTAATGGAAGTGCCACACAGATAATAAAGTTACCGGCTAATTCAACTCCCGAACAGGCGCCGCAAGCTTTTGAAGACCGGTTTTTTAAAAAAGAAGCTGGGCATTATTACTTTACCATTATGGAAACCAGCAAAAGTAAAGAGCAACCGGTTTTTGAAAGACGTCAATAAAAGCCCGGTATGCTGTTCCATTAGCCGGATGATCATGTTGATATTTTGCCTGGTTAACGCTTTTGCGGATGATCATGTTCTCTATTTTAATATCTTTCATTTATAAAAAATTCATATGAAAATTTTGCTGCCTGCCGCCGCTATTGTCCTACTTATGGCCAGTTGCAATTCCAACAAATCCGGGAAGGAAACGGAACCGATCATTAATAAAGATACTGCCGTTATGCTACCCGATTCAGCGAAGGGTACTACAAATGATACAGCTGCTGCCAAACCGGAACTGTGTGGTATTGGCGATCTTAGTTTAGAACTCAGCGCTGCAAAAACAATTGAAATTACTAGGTGAGCCGGCATCTAAATCCAAAGCCGTAGAATGGGGAGCAGACGGGTTGATGCACCAGGACTGGATCTACAAATCCAAAGGGATCACGGTGAATATGGATAAGAGTAAGGAAGGAACACAAACTATTTTCTCCATCACTGTCAGCAGTCCCTGCACTTTTAAAACAAGAAAGAACATGGGTATCGGCAGCACGTATAAAGAAGTGATGGCCGCATACGAAAAAAAAATTGATAAAACTGCCAGCGATAACAAGACCATTACGGTAGGTTCAGTGTACGGCGGTATTATCTTCACTTTTGGCAAAGATGATAAAGCCGATACTTTTTTTATCGGTGCTGCTGCGGAATAAAATACAATTTCTTTTTACTAATCGTAACGGAAGTAGAATAAAAAAGGGCACCTTCCGATGCCCGTTTGTAAAAGAATAATAATGCTTAGTTAATCACTATTTCTTTCTTCAGGTTCTCTTTACCGGCAATGACAGGCAGACTTACCTGCAACACACCATCTGCATATTTAGCATTAATGGTGGTGCTGTCAATGGTTTCATCCAGCGTAAAGGTCCTGCTGAATCCACCGCGGCTGTATTCCCGCAATACCCATTCGGGGCGGGGAAAACCTTCCGGCGGTGTGTAAGAAATGGTCAATTCATTTCCATTGACATCCAAATGGAAATTTTCTTTGATGCGGCCGGGAGCAAATACCAGCATTTCAAAACTGTTCGCTGTTTTGTAAATGTTTACAGATGCCCGTTGCATAGAGCGGATGAACCCTGCTCTTGCTGAGTTTCCATAAGCGTTGCCTTTTGCGGCTTCATGCGCCGATCGGTTGTGATGGCGCACACATGACTGTTTGTAGTGCATGTTTTACAATTTTAGATTAAAAAATAAATGACAATATTAAAGGTCTAAAAATGATGCCGCCGCTTTACGTCCTGTAATTCTGTCACGGGTAAATGTGTCAATTACCGGTCAACGGAGCTTTTTCCCCGACCAATGACGAACAGCTGACAAAAGAGTATAAAAACCTGTTAAGAAATTAAATGATCCGACTGTCAGGTATGATAAATGCGTTAATAAGGCGCTAGCACATACATACTATGTCTCTGAAGAAAACCCTTTTATTGTCATCCATGCTTTCCCTGCTCTTATTCAGTTGTAAAAAAGATAAGCAGGAAACAATCAGCGACCCTGATCAATGTGTAACAGGTAAGACCGCCAGTTCCGGAAACATAATTTCGGGGAAATATATTATAGCCTATGATCCCTCCGTGGTTGGAGCCCGGTCGATGAGCCGGGCTAGCCTGCTGGAGAGAGGGCAATCTCTGCTCGTAGAAAACAGTATCCCGGTTTCTCGGGTGCAGGAAGTTTTTGGGGGAGAGCCCGGAGGTTTTATTGCAATATTGACGGAGGCGGAAGCAGCCCGTCTTCAAAACGATATATCGGTCAGCGCAGTAGAACCTGACAGGATCGTTGCGCTGGCCACTTGTTTTACCGTGGCCGAACCCCGTTTGATCACCTGGAATATTCAACGGGTGGGTTATGGTGATGGTACCGGCAAAACAGCCTGGGTCATTGATACGGGTATCGATTTTGATCACCCCGACCTGACAGTAGATGTAGCAAGAAGTAAATCATTTATCACCGGTATCACTTCTGCTGATGATGAGAACGGGCATGGTACCCATGTAGCAGGTATCATCGGTGGAAAGAATAATACGATCGGTGTATTAGGTGTTGCATCAGGCGCCACGCTGATCTCTTTACGGGTATTAGGTGCCGATGGGATCGGTACACTTTCTTCTATTATTCAGGCACTGGCCCATGTGAATACCAATGGTAAAGCCGGGGATGTAGTAAACCTGAGCCTGGGTGAAGATGTTAGTTCTCCCATTCTGATACAACAAGTTCAGTTTACGGCTTCCCGTGGCATTTATATTGCCATTGCTGCCGGCAACGACAATGAACCTGCCAATAAATATTCACCGGGCAATGCGAATGGTACGAATATCTATACAATATCTGCGATCGACAGCACGGATAAATTTGCCAGTTTTTCCAATTATGGAAATGATGTGGTAGACTATGCTGCACCTGGAGTAAGGATATTATCCACTTTCTCCAATGGCCGTTATGCTTTGTTAAGCGGCACTTCTATGGCAGCACCGCATATGGCGGGTTTATTATTATTGAAAGGCTCCAGCATCACCACTTCCGGTTATGCTATCAATGACCCGGACGGGTTGCCTGATCCGATAGCGCATTATTAGAGGTAGGGTTTGGCGAGTAGGGTTTGGCTAGTGTAAAGAGAGAAAGGGAAGTAGCGAGTGGCGAGTGAGGGATAGCGAATGGGAAGTAGGGATAAGTGTCAATGTTTCATTGTTTACGATGAGTTGCGGATAAAAAATGTTAGCGCCTTGAAGCGCTTTTTTAGTGCTTCAAAAAGAATTTTCCTACTACCAACCCCCATTAGCCAAACCCCACTAGCCACTAGCCACTAGCCACTCGCCAAACCCCACTCTCCTTCCCATTCAGGGTTGTTGTTGGAAGACTTTTACCAGTAACTTGTACAATTCAGGATGTTTACTTTCCAGCAGATCGGGCCGTTCAAAAAAATATTCCGATACCACTGCAAAAAATTCTCCCTCGTTGGTAGCTCCATAAGGATTGATATCCGAGTGGTTCGTGCTGATCTTTTTGATCTCCTCCTGTATCAGGTTAAGCGTTGGCTTTTGCGGCTTCATGCGCCGATGGGTTGTGATGGCGTACACATGACTGATTGTAGTGCATGTTGTTACAGTTTAAATTAAAAAATAGAATAACAACAGCATTGCCTAAAAATAATACCGGGTGATTGATATGCAATTATGGCATATCCTATTCGAATGACTTTACCCGAAGGATAAAAAATTAAACGGCTTCCGCCATAATATCCTGCATACGGATAACCAGATGACTTTCATCAAAAATACATTCACCATTTTTTATCAATAACACCTGGGGCGATTCATGATAAACCTTCAGGTCTTCGGCTATTTTAGCAGAGAGGGAACGATGCGCCAGCAGATCCAGGTAATGGAAATCAATATTGTCAGGTGCTGATTCTTTTTCCAATCTTGTTTTGATGACACTACTGATGGAACAACGGGTGGAATGTTTAAAAATAACCTGGGGCCGGGTAAAGGATTTTTCCAGTAATCCGGTCAGTTGTTCTGCTGTATTAAGTTGATACCAGTTCAAGGAAACGTTAATTTTCTGTATAAACAATGATAAGCAAGTTTTGTTCCAGAATTCAAAAATACCTTATACCGGGTATTCATTGCTGTGTTTTTCTGTCTTATTGTTACAGTATGAAAAGGAGCCTGTTTATACTGTCTGCCATTTTTTTGTTCTGTCAATTGCAGGCACAACCGCTTAATGTGAAGGCCAAATCATTTTCAACACCATTTATAACCCTGTATAAAAGTGCCGGCAACTATTTTAAAGAGGTAAAAGGCAGCCCTATCATAAGTACGTTGTTTACAAACCCGGATACGATTGGTTACCGGTTGAAGCTGCTGCCGGAAGGGGCTACCGACTGGAAGCATATCAGTGTGGATATAGATAATTTATTTACTGTTTTCTTTAAAGCAGGAGAATATTCACAAGACAGTGCTGAAGTGGCCCGGCGGTTTAATGATTTAATAGCATTGATAAAAGAGACAGACCCGGGGGCTGTTTTTCAAGAGGATAATTCTTATTCTGATACAAAAATAAAAGAAGTAAATATCTGTCCTGCCCATACGAACAACTGTAGTGAAAATGATAAGTGGAGGGTAAGCCTTTACTTCCACAAAATGTTAGATGGTGGGTATAATGTTTCTGTCAATATCCAGTCGTTCCCCGAATAAGTATAAGGATATCGTGTCTACTGATGCGCTGGTTGCTGGCGAAATAGCTGCGCCAGTAATTCATATAGCTCCGGATGTTTGCTGGCTAACAAATCAGGCCGTTCAAAAAAATATTCAGCCACTACTGCAAAAAACTCAGCTTCATTGGTTGCGCCGTAAGGGTTGATGTCTGAACGGTCAGCCAGTATTTTTTTTATTTCATTCCGCATCAGTTGCAGCCACGGTAACACATATTGTTTATCAGTAAAAAAAGAAGGAATACCATCCACACTCCCATCAATCTTATCCACGAGGTGAACAAATTCATGAATGGCTGTATTGGTCTTGCTGGTCTTGTTGAGAAATGCCTGGCGCAATTCATGCCGCGAAAGGATCATGATATGATTATAAGCACCATCACCAACCATACCGAGTATATTTCTGTCACCTCCAGTTTGTTCAAACTCATGACTAAAAGAATCGGGGTAGAGTAACACTTCGTTCAGGTTGGTATATTCCCAATCGGGGAAACCAAAAATAGGGATGACGGCACTGGCAGCGATATAGACCTTATCGCTATCCTCCACTGTTGTTTTTACCCCGGTGATTCTAGTGGTGGCGAGAAAATGCATCAGGCGCCGTTCAAACTCCCGTTGTTTATCGGCTGAAAGGTTATTGTAAAAGACCACATCTTCCGCTAAGATCGTTTTGTAATTGTCGGGCAGGGGTTGTATCACTACCGGCTTCCTGCTCCGGTGATGCATAAACAGGGCAATAAAGAGGGCGAGAACTGCGATCACTCCCAGGGTGATTAGCGCTATTTCAACTACCTGCATAGATAAGCATTGTTTTAGACGGAAAGTAAAATACCACTAAAAGCACTATTTAAAATTAAAACTTTATTCAACTGAAAGTGAGGCCCGCTGGACAGTCGTGTATTCTCCTTTTCTTATTAAGTTCTGTGCGAGTTATTTTTTGTAGTGCTGAGAAAAAAGAGGGAAAGAGGACTGCTACGATTTTGTGTATTCTCCTTTTCTCATTAAGCTCTGTGCGAGGTGTTTTTTGTTGCGCAGAGAAAAAAGAGAGAAAGAGGACTGCTGCGCAGTTGTATATTTTTTATAGGGTTAGCCAATTTGTTAAGGACTTGTATAGTTACAATTTCAGCTTACCATTAATAACCTTTCCATCGGTAATAGTAACGGTCTCCCCTTTTGTATTTTTTGCAACAGCATGGAAGCTGGCATTAAGGGTCTTGTTGCCGGCGTCTATGGATTCAATGATGAGTTCGCCGCTTTCAAAGCTGTAGACATTCAGCATATCTTTTTTATAATCGGGAGTGTAACTACCGTAAGCAATACCGGGTCTTTGTGCATCGAGTCCGGATGAGATCGCATAGGTACCGGCTTTGTCGCCGTTGATATTGAAGTTGACTGTCCGGGGTTCTTCGTTCATATTACTGGTGATATTGATTTGCTTACCACCCCCAGTACCAAAGTCGAAATAGCCAATATTCCATCCGGTGGTTTCAACCAGTTTGCCATCCACCGTAAATACGATCCGGTTATCTCCGGAAGCAGGAGTTTTCTCGCTGCTGACAGGCGTTTCGCTCTTTGTTTCGGAGCTGCTGTTTTTTTTATCATTGTTGCAGGCCAGCAGAATAATACCTGACAGTGTCAGGAAGAAGAGCTTATTCATATTGTTTGGTTGGTTGAGAGCAGGTTTACAAGAGTCGGGCCAGTATAGCCCGGCAGTGTTTGCTTCATGTGAAAATAGTAAAAAAAACAGTGAGCTGATTATCCACCATTCATTACAAGCTATTATTCCTATTTCTACAATACTACCGCCAGGGAATCTGTCTTTTTCTTTTCTTCTTGTTGCGATACATACGCTTCTACTTCCCGGATATGTTTTTCCGTTTCTGCTTTTGTCATAGTTGCCAAACTACCATGCCCTTCAAAATAATAATGAACAGCGATGAATTTCTTTACATGCTTCCTGGTTTCTTCCGGCAGTAAGTTCTGTAAGGCCCAGTAGTTACGGCTGCCGGATCTTTTAATAGCTTTTTGTACACCACCGGGTCCGCAATTATAAGCGGCGATCACCAATAGCCAATCACCATATTTGGCAAACAGGTCGGTGAGCAGTCGGGCTGCTGCCGTACTGCTTTTATAATAGTCAAGCCGCTCATCCTGCTGCTTCGAAATGGAAAGACCATATTCTTTCGCAGCTACCGGCATCAAAGCCCAGGGACCGACTGCGCCTGATCTTGAAATAAGATTGTGTTGCAGACCGGATTCAACATAAGCCAGGTATTTTAATTCAACCGGGAGTTTGTGCTGGTTGAATACCGAATCGATCATGGTAAAATAAGGAGCGATCCTGTGTTTTGTTTTACCAAGGAAGAAACCATTCTTCTTCATATACTCTTTTACAAAGGTGGCCGCATTTTTATGCAACTGTATTCTGGGGGCTTTCAGTTGTTCGTCCTTTATAATAAAAGGAATACAGGTGCAGAGACCACTGGAATCAAACTGGTGAGTACCTGTTTTGTTGCTAACAGGCGGAATGGTAACAGGCTTTTTGCTGTTGGATACGCTGCCGGAAGCTACGGCCACGGAAATAAGGCTGAGGATTATAAAACCAACCTTATACAATTTTCTTTTCAACATCGTTTTCATTTTTAAGTAAAACAATGCCGACCCTGAGGGTTTGGATTTAAAAGAGAACTGATTCAGCACAGGAATATTGGAAGAGAATACAGCAGGTGTTCCGGGGTACGGACGGGTATGGGCTTTTCAATTAAACGGAACGCTGTAGTTGTTCAATGTAAAAGAACAACATAAAAATAGACAGCCCTGTTACAGCATCATAGTGTTTTCAGCAATAGTTTTCAACTGACAGGCTAATAGCATGAGTATCATTGATGGACTTTTACAAACTGCAAAAACGTCAGTGTAGAATTACGATGGGTCGTAGATATACCTCATTCAAACTAAAGGGAAAGGGAATTTTGTAATGGCGTAATGAAATAGGAAAATAGTGCTACAAAATTTTATATTCCCTTTCCTGATTCGACTGTATTAGAAAAAACTCACGCTGCTTTTGAGTACCGGGCCAGTTACAATTTCACCTTGCCATAAATTACTTTTCCATCGGTAATAATAATGATCTCTTCGTACGCATTTTTTGCAACAGTATTGAAACTCGTATTGAGGGTCTGACTGCCGGGGAAGAATGGTCTCAGAAGGGTTTTATGACTTCTTTAAAAAGAGATAACCTTTAGCTTATAGCCATCAACAACGTAAGCAAGTTTCTTTTCATCCGGCGAAACAGCTGCTAATAAAATTCCAATAAGTGTACTGCTATAATAATATTCCTCATGGACAAGGGACCTTGTCTGGTTATTAATAAAATCGTAATCAACCAATATGCCCTTTTTGTCATTGGCCCAGTTTAGGCCCTTTACGAATAAAAGTGCATGGTTGCTGGCCATTGAGATCCATGGCCCCGCGATATAATTGCTGAAACTCCTGGTGATAGAGCCGGTTTGTAAATTTTGAAACTCCAGGTCAAAAGGGGACGTTTTGTGGTAACTCATAATAGCTGATGTTCTCCAAAGCGCTTTACCATCTCCATTCCCTGCGAGTGAGATAGGCTGTACATATGAACAATTCTGATCGTGTATAACAGCATTTGTGATCGGGTTTGCATTATACTGGTAAAAAAGAGTTTTACTGTTATCCGGAGAAAAAGCCTGGGCACCCCCGGTTACAGGTAAGACCTGTGAAGCCATGGTTTCAAGGTTTATCAATTCCATTCCGGCAATAGTCCTGATCACCATTTTTTTTCCTCCCCCGGTATAACCCTGGGCAAAAGTATTATCTGTTATACTATCCTTAATTAGCAGGGTGTCAAAATTAGTCAGCCCCAGTGAATACAATCTGAACGAAATGGAAAATCCGCCTAAATCTTGCCTGGTCAATGAAGTAAAAAAGATCTTATCCGGGATGTCTGGAGTAAAATAGAATCGTTGAACATTTAAATTAGGTGAGAAATTCCAGGTTCTTCTTACTTTGGTAGTTGTATTTAATATAAAGATATTCGAATTACAACTTTCATTGATCAGGACAGAGTTATTGTCAGCCAGCCATATCAATTCGCGGATACTGCAGGTACTGGTATAAATGATATCATCTGGAGCAGGAGTAGAACCAGAATCTTTTTTGCATGCGTTAATCAAGGGATTAACAACCAGGATCAGGCAGATCGATTTGAGTATAGACATGGCCCCTCTTATTTGAATCCTATGGAAGCAATTTAACAATCTAAAGATATACTGAATAAATGGAGAATATAAATTTATAGGATTAGGTAGAATGTTCTCAAAGATAGCGAAAGAAGGAATTGTAAATGACTAAATAAATTAGTATTTTGTAGCCTAAACTATTTAGTCATGTT
>JAWXCO010000056.1:0-33405 GCA_034408705.1 Bacteroidota bacterium | reverse complement strand
CTGGGGGTATATAATATTAACCGGGACCTGGTGAACCCGACGACGGGAGAAATTACTACCTTTGAGAGAGGAAGGAAGTTCTTTGAATTGAGTAACCATCTACAGAACGTTCTTGTTACTATATCCGATAAAAAGATAGGCGTTGATAATAATAGCGATGGTATTATTGATTACTATAATGCTGATGTTATCTCTGCACAAGATTATGCGCCTTTCGGTTCTTTGCTCCCGGGCAGACAATACGGAACGAAAGGAAGATATCTTTTTAACGGCAAGGAACAAGACCCTGAGGTAAAAGGAAGTGGTGCACAGTATGATTATGGGTTTAGGATTTATGACCCGAGGTTAGGGCGGTTTTTAAGTACCGACCCTCTTATGAAAGGTTATCCAATGTTGACGCCATATCAGTTTGCATCCAATAGACCGATTGATGGTATAGATTTAGACGGCTTAGAGTATTACACGGTACATGTTAATAGGGAATATCAGGGCGATGGAACAGAGAAATTTACTGTTACAAGTGTTGAAGACCACACTAAGATGACAGAGGCGCAATTTGGTGCAGTGCATGGGCGTTCCGATAAATACAATTATAAAGAGTATTCTAAATCATTTGGCTCACGAGGAAGAGGAGTTCTTTATGTGTATACATACACTTTTAAAGGAGGAGGAGAATATGCAAGTCAGACTTCAACATTAGATGTTAGTCAAAACAATTTTATTGCTGACACCAAGAGACATGGGATATGGAGCGGCCCAGGTTCACTAACAAAGTATGGTTCTGGTGCAGGAGAAGACAGAAAAAAGAATCCATATATGATGGATGACCCGAAAGCTTCGAATGCAATTTTTAAACCTGTTGACGAAGTTGACTATGCTGCCTATTTGCATGATAGGGCTGAAAATCAACCGGATTTTAAATCTCATTATGAGGCAAGATGGTTAGATGCTGATATAACTTTTGTAGCCCAGCTTGAATTATATCTTGATAGGGTAAAGAATCCAAATTATAAGGACGAATTTACTGGAAGGGCATCGAGTAGTGAAGCGATAAACTCCGCAGAAAAAGCAATTAAATATTTTATGGGTAATATTCCTGGTATAATAAAGCCAGTAATGGGTAAGGCAAAAAATGGGGAGATACCACCAAAAGCTAAAGAAAAAGGAATTACAATGGAGGAAGTACGAAATAGAATAGATACAAAGAAATCAGAGTTACAAAAGGCCGGTACTAATTTTTAAAGTATGACTTACATTATGAACACTGTTTTTGGTGTATTACTTGTTATTTGCACGATTAGTGAATGGAGCGGTTGTCGTAGAACAGACGAAAAGTTTGAACCTATCGAAGTCTATTCGTTACAGACGAGTAAGTTTCAGGTGAAAGATATTATTGACTCAATTGTAAAACAGGATGCAACGTTCGCTTTTCAAGAACTAACCGATTTTATTGATACTTTTATTTTTGAAAGAGCATTTTGTTTAACAAGGTTAGATAACCCAGATTCAATTAAATATTTTTATTATTTTTCAGGTGATGTTAAGGAATGGTTGATAAGTACCGATAGCACCTTCTTAGTGCTATCTTATATATCTGTAAAGGGTAAGACTTATGATGCGAAAGCAATAAAAAAAGCAGATGCTGAAAAGGTAAAGAATATTCTATATTTATTTAATCAGCATGTTATTAATCCGGCCATCGAGTATGTAAAGATTCTCCCACGATATGATATTCGTATGATTGATTCAGTAAGAGCCGGAGGTTTGTCAGGAAAAGGGGTGATATGTAGGGAAAGAAAGAGATGTGATACTTTACTTTTGAAATATATTGACGGAGGAAAATACACAGGAATCCCACTTATTAGCCAGTAAAATATATCAAAGAAATAATAAAGCCGCTGAGCAATCAGCGGCTTTATTGAGCATAAGCCTGTTTAGCTTTAAAGTCTCTGATGTAAGCGGAGATAACTTTAATGAGAGTATTTTGTTCATCTTCAGGCAGCGTATCAATCTCTTTAAACCGTTGCAACAGTTCAGAATTTTTCAAACTTGCTTTAGCCTTCTCATTTTTATCACCACTAATCAAGTAATCAACAGAGGTTCCAAGAGCATCAGCCAGCTTGTTCATGATGTTGGCAGGTGGCTGCACATCTTTGGTCTCATAACGTATGTATTGAGATTTGGAAACACCGATTTTATCAGCCAGTTCAATTTGCGTTAACCCAGCCTGCTTCCTTAAAAGGATTATTCTGTCTGCTAACTTCTCTTTCATTTTAGAGTATTTACTCACACAAAAGTAGCTTATCAAGCACTATTTTTAAAGGTTTAGGTGTCATAATGTGGATAATTTAGACTTTTTGAGTTTTGTATAAGTGTCATTTAGGAATACTTTTGTGCCTGAAATGACAACTTAAAAATTTATGCACATGGAACAGTTAAACCACCACAACCCGGAGTATGTAACCTGGAAGTATGAAGAAATGCTGTTTGCATTATTGGGCGGCATCAGAATAGAAGGGCTGCATAGTATGAAAGTAACCTTGAAGATTGATTTTAAAACCTTCCCATCCATCCGGCACGGATTGGATTTATACAATGAAACACAGGTAGAAAAATTAGTAAAGAAAACAGCGGAGCGGTTTACACTCTCTACAACTTATGTTCACAACGCAGTCGGCAACTTAATCAACACCGTTGAGGATTACAGGTTGCAACAGATAGACAGTAATAAAGGCCTGAGCCTGACGAAGGGCAAACCCACATTAACCAAAGAAGAAATCACCGAAGCAGAAAACTTTTTAAAGCAACAAAATTTATTACAGCAAACAAATGATTGCATTGGAAAAAGTGGCGTAATAGGCGAAGAAGTAAACCGGCTTATCATGTACTTAGTTTTTACGAGCCGTAAAACAAATAGGCCTTTACACATCATCAGCTTTGGCAGCAGCGGCGTAGGCAAATCACACCTGCAGGAAAAAGTCGGCGAGTTGATACCGAAAGAAGATAAAATAGAATTAACGAGTGTAAGCGGAAATGCTTTTTACTATTATGTGGATGATGACTTAGGGCATAAACTTATTTTGATAGAAGATTATGACGGAGTGTTTGCAGCACTGTACCCGATAAGAGAATTACAAAGTAAACAGAAGATAAGCAAGACGATAACAGTAAGAGACAGGAACAGCAATACAAGAACATTACACCTTACTGTAAAAGGCCCTGTGAGCATAGGCGGTTGCACCACCAACGAACATATTTATGAAGACAATGCCAACAGAAGTTTTTTAATTTATTTAGATGAAAGCGAAGCCCAGGACGAAAGGGTAATGGACTATCAAAGAAAATTATCAGCAGGTAAAATAGACATTACAGAACAACAACGCATACAACGTTTATTACAAAACAGTCAAAGACTGTTGCAACCCATCAGCGTAAGAAATCCCTACGCCGAAGAATTAATCATACCCAAAGAAGTTTTTAAACCAAGGCGAACCAATGCCCACTACATTGCTTTTATTGAAGCAATTACTTATTACAACCAGTATCAGAGAGAACATAAAGTAGATAAAGAGACCGGCGAAATATTTATTGAAACCACCTTAAAAGATATTGACGAAGCCAACGAACTGATGAAAGAAATCTTATTAAAGAAGTCGGACGAGTTGGGCTATGCTACAAGGAAATATTTTGAACAACTCAAAGCATATTTACAAGAACAAAACGAAAAGACATTTATCAATAGCAGCATTAGAAAAGTATTGAGGGAGCATCCAAGCAAGCAAAAGCGGTTTATGATTGAGTTGCAGCAGTACGGGTTTATTAAAAAAATTGATGGTGATAAAAAGAAAGGCTTTGTGTATAAAGTGGAAAATCCGGTGATACTGACCATCTGAATCCGGTCATAGCTGACCAGGAAAACGATTGATTACCAAGCCTGTTCCTGGTCAATTTAAAACGGATTTGACTGGTCAAGGGATGCGGATTTTTCAAGTTAACACGGCAAAACGATACAGCAACCTATATTAAAAATGTTATTGAGAATATTTTAGTTTAGTTCGGCCGTGTATGGGGAAGATATTGATACTATGGAGCAGTATCTTCAATCCTGTGAATTATTTATGGAACCAAAGTATGGCAAATTAAAGTATGGTAATGTGCACTAAAGAAGAAGAATTTGTCTGCGGCAGGCTGTATTTATGGTAAACGGGTAGCGTTTGCGGCGCCGTTGAGTTCAATCATCTTTTTCATTGCAACCAGCCCATCTTCAAAATCTTTTCCCATTTGCTTATCCAAACTGTAAAAGAGATTGAAGATATTCCAGGGGCGGGGTGTAGCCATATTGAATGTCCAGGTAACGGTGGTGGTAGCTTTATTGGTTTCTGCTAACGTAAAACTTGATACCGCCTTTCCCTTTTTTGGTTGGGTAAAATGAAATTGATGTGTCACTTTCCTGCTAGGTTCTAAGCCGGTAATCTCGATTTTTCCTTCGCCGGAAATTTCAGGACTTCCTTTCCAGGCAGTAGATGCCCCTACTGTTCCGTCGGTTCCGCTCAAAGTATATACTGCAGTAGAATCCTGCTGGCTCCACACGGAGAATTTATTGAAGTTGTCCAATTTTATTAACTGATCATAAATAACAGTAGCCGGCGTATTGATCACAATGGAACGTTCCACTTTCTGGTAAGTCGGTTGCATGAATGATAAGATGGCTGTTGTAGCAATAACGGCTAACAAAAAGAATAAGAAGAGCCTGCCATATTTCATGAGTGTAGTTTTTAACCGCAGAGGCGGGGAAACGCAATTGTTATTTGTTGCAAATGTACTTTAATACGATAAATAATAAACGCAAAGCTATTTACCTTGCGATAAATCAGAACTGTATTTTATCCAATAAAACCGGAGCAGTAATTTTTGATCAAGTGTATTTTCTCTGCGCCTCTCTATCCCTTTCTGGCTCAGGCAGGTCTTCGCTTATCATTAAAATCCTTTCAATGGTTTTTCTCCCTGCTGGTCCGGTTTGAGGGTGGCCCTGATATAACTATTCAGGTTGATGTATTTTTTAGCTGCATCCTGTATGATCTTAGAACTAAGTCCATCCACCTGCTTTGTTTTTTTCAGGATGTCTGCAGGGCTATTCCCCAGGTAATAGGCATCATACAGCATACTCATCCAAAACTGGTTTTGTTTCAGGTCGGTTTCCAGTTTTCTTTTCTGCTGCTCTTTTACTTTGGCAATATCTTCCGTACTCACACCGGTGGTAATTATTTTTCTTAATTCATCTATCGCTGCTTTGGTGAGTGTATCTACATTTTCGGGTGCACAGGGGAAGGTTATATTAAATGTGGAATAAGAATAAGGCACTTTATTAATAGCACCATAAGCAGAAACCCCATATACCCCGCCTTTTTCTTCCCGTAATTGTTCCACCAATTTTATATCCATTACTTCACCCAGGCTGCGAAGGGCATAACCATCGCTGGCATTATAAGGAACAGGACTGGTAAAAACCATATTCACCATACTTTTAGGATCAGCTCCTTTGGTGATCACTTTATCTACTTTGCCGGCGGGCGGTCGGATGCCGAGGTCTTTAAAAGATTCTTTTTGTGCAGTACCAGGAAGACTGCCGATGTATTTTTCAAGCAGGGGCTTAATAGAATCCTCATTAAATGAGCCGACGAAGAGGAAGGTAAAATCGCCTGCATTCGCAAAGCGTTCTTTGTAAAGTTGTATGCTGCGGTCAAGGTTTATTTTATCAAAATCTTCAGACTTTGGTAAGCCACCTGCCCGGGGATGATTTTGTGTCATCATTTTTTGAAATTCTGCACTGAAATAGATCTGGGGATCGGCTGCAAGATTAGCGTACAATTGTTTTTGTCTTGTTTTATACGATTCAAATGCATCCTTATCTTTTCTTGGTGCTGTAAAATAAAGATGCGCCAGTTGCAGCATGGTTTCTGTTTCCTTTGGAATTGTACTGCCATTTAATCCTTCGCTGAACAAAGCGATATTGGGGCTAAGACTGGTGCTTTTCCCTTTCAGCATATTACCGAGGTCTATAGCAGAAAAACCACCTACCCCGCTCTGTGCCACAATACTGGCTGCATTGCTGGCAGAATAATAGTCGGCATCTTTTACAAGGGAATGACCACCCTTACTAAAAGCCCTGAATAGTATCTCATCGTTTTTAAAATTGGTAGCCTTCAAGATCACAGTAGCACCATTGGAAAGTTTTATAGTAGTGGTTTGTAACTCTTCATCGGACTTTGAGCTGATAATTTTCCCGGTTTTCAGCTTGCCTGCATCCATCAGTGCGGTAGCCAATATCCTTTCTTTGTAAGGTTCTATTGCTGCTATATCAACAGCGCTCAATACGGCATTGACCTCTTCTGCGGAAGGGATTTTCACCTGGTCTTTATCAGGTGCATTTAGCGTGACGACCATATTGTCTTTGGTTATCCATTCTTTTGCCAGGTTGTTGATATCTTCCAGTTTGACGGAAGTCATCCATTGCTTGACGAAATCATATTCCCATTCCATGCCGGGGATGGGTTCATTGATGAGAAAATTATTGATATACTCATTAGCATATTTGTATGATTCTTCTTTTTCCCGTTCATTAAAAATGCGGTCGTAAAAACTCTTCATTTGTTTTTTTTGCATCTCGAATTCAGAAGGCGTAAAACCATGCAGCAGCACCCTCCGGTTCTCCTGCATTAATGCATAAAGGGAGCGTGACATACCGGTATCACTCGTATTAGCGAAAAGCTGGTAGGCATCTTTTGTCCGGGCAATGCTGTTGCCATAATAAGAGCCAGCACCCACAAAAGGCGGGTTTGATCTCAACGTGAGTTCGCGGAAACGGCTATTCAGCATACCGGTAAAAAGCCGACTGTTCATATAGCGGCAATAGTCACCCACCAGCGTTTCCGGCTGTACTTTCTTTTTAAATAAGATCTCTATCGAAGGGAAAGCTGTTTCTTTATCTTTTGCTACCACGGTAAGCGTTTCGCTGTGATCCGGAACAGTAAACACTTCCCTCTTCCGGGGTGAGGAAGGGGATGGTATATTGCCAAAGGTTTGTTTGATCTTTTGTTCGATATCATTTACATCAATATCGCCTACAACGACCACGGCCTGCAGATCAGGGCGATACCAATCTGTATAAAAACGTTTTAATGCTTCGGGAGAAAAATGCTCGAGAACTTCTTTGCTGCCAATAGGTAATCGTTCTGCATATTTTGATCCCCGGTATTGTACCGGCAGCGTTTGTTTCATCATTCTTTCATCAGCTCCGCGGCTAAGTCTCCATTCTTCGATCACTACTCCTCTTTCCTTTTCTATTTCTGCCGGGTCCAGTAAGGCATTGTGTGCCCAGTCTTCCAGTATTTGTAATCCTTTATCTACCAAACCGGGCTTGTCGGTGGGCACCGGCAGAATATAAACGGTTTCATCAAAACTGGTATAAGCATTCAGGTCGGCACCAAATTCTACACCGATACTTTGCAGGTAACTGACCAGTTCATTTTTTGGAAACCGTTTTGTCCCGTTAAAATTCATATGTTCCATGAAATGGGCTAGCCCCAACTGGTCATTATCTTCCAGCACAGAACCTGCATTGACGACAAGGCGAAGCTCTACCCTTTTTTCGGGTAGCTTATTCTGGCGGATATAATAGGTAAGGCCATTGGAAAGCCGACCAATCTTTACCCGGGCGTCTACCGGCATTACTTGTGTCACATCGATCTGGGCTTTTGCCGCAGGAATAAAAATGGCTGTTGCCAGCAGGAGTAACCCGAATTTTTTAACCATAAGCTTTCCGTTTCTTTTGGGAACGTAAATTTATCTGAATGGCGTTGCTTCAAAAAATAAAAAACCCCCTCCTGAATGAATGGCGGGTTTTACCATGAACGGATTAAAATCTATTGTTGGGGTTTCTCTTTGTAATTCTTCTCCGCCTCTTTAGCATTTTCAAAATCAAGCACTACGCCGTTAATGCAGTAACGGAGCCCGGTAGGCGGTGGGCCGTCATCAAACAAATGTCCGAGATGGGCTTTACATCGACCGCATTGTACTTCAGTTCTTTGCATACCATGGGCATTATCGGGGGTATAAATAACACTGCCTTTACTGATAGGGTCATAAAAACTAGGCCAGCCGCAGCCGCTTTCAAACTTTGTATCGCTCTTGAACAAGGCATTGCCACAGGCTGCACAGTAATAAGTTCCTACATCTTTCAGGTTTTCAAACTTACTGGTCCAGGGCCTTTCTGTACCTTTTTGGCGGGCTATATAAAACACATCTGCCGGAAGGATCTTTTTCCATTCCTCTTCTGTCATCGCCACTTTACTGGTATCGGTGGTTGAGTAAACCGGGTTCTTGTTGCTGGTATCCATTTTCTGAGAATTATTGTTAGCTGAATTATTCTGCGAATAGCTGCATTGCTGTAGCAGCCCTGTTAATGCAATTATGGTTAGTACTTTGATCATTTTTGTCTGTAAAATTATATAACAAATTTACGGGAACAAGGTTTGCTGGGATTGCGGAAAGGGGCTGGAAGGCTTTCTTAACAGTTCACCTTGCCATTTATAGGGTATTTTGAAATCTTCTAAAACTTAGGTGGGTAGTGCATAATCTAAGCCCGGTACATTATATTTGTTGGCTCACCAAGATTAGTAACTCTATATGTTTAATCTGATATTATTTGGTCCTCCGGGATGCGGAAAAGGTACACAATCGGATAAATTAGTAGAAAAGTACGGGCTGGTTCACCTTTCTACCGGCAACTTACTACGCCAGGAAATAAAAGACAAAACACCCTTAGGGCTTGAAGCTAAAAGCTTTATAGACAAGGGTCAATTAGTCCCCGACGAAGTGGTGATCGGTATGGTGGATTCTTATTTTGACCAGCACAAAGAAGCCAAAGGGTTTTTGTTTGATGGTTTTCCCCGCACAGTAGCCCAGGCCAAAGCCCTGGATAAGCTGCTGGAACTGAAGAAAACAGAAATTGGCAAAGTACTGATCTTAAGTGTGGATGAAGAAGAGCTGATCAAACGCCTGGTGCTGCGGGGAAAAACCTCCGGCCGGAGCGACGATGCAGATGAAAATGTTCAGCGCAACCGCCAGGCGGTCTATAAAAAAGAAACTTTGCCGGTAGCGGATTATTATACTAAATCGAAGAAGGTGGGTACGGTAGATGGGATGGGGGATATTGAAGCCATTTTTGAACGGTTATCCTCACAAATCGATAAAAAAATAAAGCAATAGTTATTTTATATTGAACAGAGACCTGGATGACGGTAATTGTTGCCGTCATTTTTATTTGTAATAGCCGGTTTTCGTACATTGCCCCGTTCAAAGTATGCCAGATGAGTTTAGAAAAGGAAAATTTTCTTCGTACCAGGTTAGTGACCTATTTACAGCGACTTGACCCTGCAACCGAAGCCCGCTGGGGGAAAATGAATGTACAGCAAATGATAGAACACTACGGGGGAGATGCTGTACGTAATGCCAGCGGCCGGTTGAAGTTCGACAGCATACTAACGCCGCCGGATCATTTGGAAAGGATAAGGGAATTCATGATGAGTGAAAAGCCTTTCAAAGAGAATACAAAGAACACCTTGATGGGAGAAGAACCCTTACCGCTTCGCTATAAAACTGTGCAAGCTGCTATTGGTGCTTTACAACAGGAACTCATCTATTTTTTTGAAGCTTACGAAAAGAATCCCATACAGATCATCCGCAATCCTTTTTTTGGTGACCTGAATTTTGAACAGAATGTGCAGTTGTTATATAAGCATGCCTTGCACCACCTGCGGCAGTTTGGGGTAGAGCCACTTACCACTTAGAATTTTGCCCGTAACAGCGAATCAGCTTTTTGCAAACCATTCAGGATCGCTTCTTTCATTTTACCAACTTTCATTTTTTCGTCTGCCAGGTATTTGATACGCTGTTCCATATTATTAATGGCCGAATCCATTTCAAATTCCGTCATCCATTTATCCATACCAAAGTCAGCATATTCCAGGTCTTTTACCAGGGCCTGCAATTTGGCGATATAAGGCGCTGCGGATTGTTGGGCTTTTGCGGGTAATTTGCCGATCGAATCAATTACAGCCTGAACCTGTTTTTTGGTATTGTGTAGCTTACCTATTTTAGACATGCCTGCAATATGGCCGTCATCAATTTCTTTCATCAGGCTATCGGCGAGCGTAGCAGGCTCATTACCGGAATTCGTATGTCCACTGTTTTTATCCTGTTTTTTATCTGTATTGTTACAGGCACCCATCATAAACAGGATTGCGAAGGGAAGAATAATTCTTTTCATATGGTAGTATTTAAATTAATTAGCTGTTTTGTTTCAACCATTCAACTATTCGTTCAAGCCGTGTTTCTCCGGTTGAGATGCTGATAGTAAACGAATGCTTCTTCTTGAGAAGAGGTTAGCAGGTATCCATCATCTTCTGACAGTGTAGCCATTGCTAAAAAACCAGTTCGTTTTTTTCCGTCAACGAAGGAATGGTTGATTATCAGACTTTCGGGTAAGGCAGCAGCTTTTTCGAAAATTGTAGGATATAAATCTTTTCCGCCAAACGTCTGAAATGGTCTGGCAATGGCAGATTCAAGGCTGCCCATTTCTCTTATACCTTTACCACCGCCATACTTATCAATTGAAAATTGATGAACAGATAAAATGTCTTCAATTAAAATCATTGAGCCAGTTTCTTTAAGGTGTCATCATAGCGATTGCTTACAGATGCTGTATGTTTTGATAAATTATAGATATGGTCCTTTGCTTCACTATTTAGCTTTTCTAAATGTGCCAGAATTTCATCAATTACATCCTAGTTCTGTAAAACGGCTAATTTTTCAAAAGCCAGTGCTTTTTTTCTAATATACTCATGGCATGAAATTTAATACTCAAATTTACAACTTACATTTCATCTCCGCAATTAGTAGATTTGCGTCTTAACGAACGATTGACACATGAATAAACTCGGCAACTATATCACCGGGAACTGGATAAACGGAGACGGGGACGGACAGGCATTGTACAATGCAGTAACCGGCGAATCCATTGCTTCGGCCAGTACCAAGGGGCTGGATTTTAAAGCCATTACAGACTATGCGAGAACCGTGGGTAATCCCGCTTTACGCAAAATGACCTTTCACCAGCGGGGCAATATGCTGAAAGCACTGGCGCTGTATCTTCGCAATCACCTCGATAAATTTTATCAAATCTCTTATCAAACCGGTGCCACAAAAGCCGATAGCTGGGTAGATATAGAAGGCGGAATCGGCAATCTTTTTGCCAATGCTTCCCTGCGCAGAAAATTCCCGGATGAAGTATTTTGTATCGATGGTGAAAGCCATAATTTCAGCAAAAACAATACATTTATGGGAACACATATCCTTGTTCCTAAGGAAGGTGTGGCCATTCATATCAATGCGTTCAACTTCCCGGTATGGGGGATGCTGGAAAAAATAGCGGTGAATTTACTAGCCGGTATGCCTTGTATTGTAAAACCGGCAACTGTCACTTCTTACTTAACCGAAGTGGTTGTAAAAGAGATCATCGCTTCCAACATTTTACCCGAGGGGTCCTTACAATTAATTTGTGGCAGTGCCGGCGACCTGCTGGATCATGTTATGTCGCAGGATGTGGTCACTTTTACCGGTTCTGCAACTACCGGGCTCTTGCTGAAATCCAATCCTGCTATTCTGCGTGAATCGGTTCCATTTAATATGGAAGCAGATTCCCTGAATTGTATTGTGCTGGGGGAAGAAGTAGTGCCGGGTATTCCGGAGTGGGATATTTTTATCAAAGAGATCAGGAAAGAAATGACCTTGAAGGCCGGGCAACGCTGTACCGGTATCCGGAGAATATTTGTGCCTGCCAATAAAATGGAAGATGTCTGGAAAGCAATTGCGACCTCTTTGTCCCAAACAACAATCGGGAATCCTTTGAATACCAGCGTGAGGATGGGCTCGCTGGCAGGACAAACGCAGCGGGCTGAAGTGAAGGGGCAGGTGAAGAAATTGCTGGCAAGTTCACAAATAGTTTATGGCAGCCTGGATAGTGTGGAAGTAATAGATGCGGATCCTCAAAAAGGAGCGTTCATGTCTCCGGTATTGCTGATGAATGAACATCCTTTTACCGCAACAGCGGCACATGAAGTGGAAGCATTCGGCCCGGTGAGTACGATCATGCCCTACAAAAGCATAGAAGAAGCTATTGCATTGAGTAAGCTGGGGAAAGGAAGTCTATGTTCTACCATTGTAACGGCCGATTATAAAGAGGCAAGACAGTATGTAGTTGGTGCGGCCTCTCATCATGGCAGAATTTTAGTACTGAATAATGAATGTGCAAAAGAAAGCACTGGTCATGGTTCGCCGTTGCCACTTTTAGTGCATGGTGGTCCCGGTCGTGCTGGTGGCGGAGAGGAAATGGGTGGTTTAAGAGGAGTGAAACATTATTTGCAACGAACTGCTTTGCAGGGATCCCCTACCACGATTACCGCTATTACGAATGTATATCAACCGAATGCCAAAGCAAAAGAAACCGGCAAACACCCTTTCAAAAAATATTTTGAAGAATTGGTGATTGGAGATCAGATAATAACTGCGAAGAGAATTATTACTTCGGAAGACATAGATAAGTTTGCTGATTTAAGCGGCGACCATTTTTATGCGCATATTAAAACAACAGATTTTACAGGAACCATGTTTGAACAACAGGTGGCACATGGTTATTTTATTATGAGTATTGCTGCCGGATTATTTGTTGATAGTTATGAGAAAAACCCGGTGTTACTTAACTATGGCATTGATGAATTACGTTTTACAAAACCCGTGTACCCCGGTGCAGAAGTGTATATCCGGTTTACCTGTAAAGAGAAACTCCCGAATGATAAACGGGTGATTGAAAAGCCGGAGGATTTTAAGCGGGGTGATGATATTGATAAAGGCATTGTCAAATGGCTGGTAGAGTTTTTTGATGAAACGGATGAAGTAACCGGAGTGGCAACTATATTAACGATGGTGGCAAAGAAAAAGCAGCTGCTTGTAAAATGAATGTCGGCTAAACTATAATCAATGTCTTTTACTGTTTCAGCATTATATATCTACCCTGTAAAATCATTAGGTGGTTTTAGCGTTGCAGAAGCAGCCGTAACAGCAAAAGGGTTTGAGCATGACAGAAGATGGATGCTGATTGATAAAGCAGGGAAATTTTTTACACAGCGGGAAGTACATGCTATGGCTTTATTACAAACAGCCATTACACCCGATGGTGTATATATTTATCATAAACAAAACCCTGAAAAAAATATTTCTGTACCTTTTCTTTCAACTCCTGTAGCGATAAAAAAAGTACAGGTTTGGGATGATGAATGCGAAGCATGGGTTTATGATGATGTGATAAATGATTGGTTTAGTGAAATACTGAAAATAGCTTGTGAACTGGTGTATATGCCCGACGAAACAAACCGGTTAGTGGATACCGGTTATGCAAAAGATAATGAAACCACCTCTTTTTCCGATGGCTATCCTTTTTTAATTATAGGGCAATCATCGCTTGATGAATTAAATGCGAAATTACCGGTGCCGCTGAAGATGGACCGCTTTCGTCCCAATATTGTTTTTACTTCCGGGGAGCCACATGCAGAGGATGGTTGGAAGCATTTCACCATAAATGAAATTGAATTCTTTGGCGTAAAAACCTGTGGCAGGTGTGTGATTACAACAATTGACCAGCAAACAACCGCGCCGGGTAAAGAGCCACTAAAAATGCTGTCTACTTATCGATCTTTTGATAATAAAATAAAATTTGGGATGAATTTATTGTATAAAGGCAGTGGCTGTGTAAAAGTAGGCGATAAAATAATTGTGCATACCCAATAAATATTTTCTTTATGGCTGTTAATTTTATTTTTTCTTTTTTTTGAAATCGGTTATATGAAAACCTGCATTGATAAATACGGTGGGTCTTAGTTCGGTTTGTACAATTGGTTTATTGCCCGCATAATCATCGGTGATATCAAATCTTCCATTGACCCGCAATCCCGCAGTTGCCGTAAAAGTCCATACCTTACTCAGCTTTTTTTCAAGACCCAGTTTTGGCCGTATCTCTCCCCGTTGAAAAAAAGTATTATTATAAAATGAATTGGAACTGCGAATAGCAAATTGAGTGCCATCCAGTTCGTAGCCAAATGTCCACATGGTTTTGGGAGACTTAGTATAACGAAAATTTGCCCTTGCAGGCAATAAGGCATCTACTCCCCATTTTTTATTAAAAGAGTTATTGTAAAGCAATGCCGGCACATGTATTACTTTGCCCAGGCGATAGCCCCGGAATACGCCGATACCCCACATTCTTTTAAATCCTTTTTTCCAGCCATAAATGACGGCACCGCCTGCTAATAGGTTGTCGCCTGATAAATTTTGCAAGGACTCTCCATTTCCATTGGCTTCCAGTGATACGTTAAGCAATAGAAAGTTTTTTGCATTCAGCGGTTTAAAAATATTTGTACCGGCGGTAATGGAATGAAACTGCCGTTGGGATAGTAGCCTGGCAAATGAATTATTTTCCGGGTTTGAAATATTAAAAGTACTAAACCAATAGCCAGCGTTGAAACTCATATACAATTTTGGTTTGGCAAACAAGGTTTTTGTATAGCCCAGCCTTAGGCTTTGTGTAGTTTGAATATTGGTTGTATATTCTACCGGCAATGGTGAATAGGGAAAATTGGTGGTGCCATGAAAAACAGGTTGTATCTCATAGCTTAAAGAAAGCCTTTTAGTGGGTGACTGACCGATTATTAACGGATTACAGTATGTTTTTTTAACAACAGGTTTTTGTTGTGCCAAACCATCCGGTCCGGGAAAAAGTAGCAGTAGTAACCAGGCAGCAGTTATAGTTGATTTCATGTGTCTTATTATTCGTGATTAAAACCAGTATTACAAAGAATATTTAATTTAGTTTTGAACGAAAGTACTTTTTTATGCAGGAACCTAACGAAGCATATGTTCACCTGATTGTATATGACGGCATTGCTACCATTGAATTCTTTCATCCTAAAAGTAACTCTCTTCCCGCTAAGATACTGGCCGACCTGGCAGCTACCATAACCCAAGCCGGTGAGGATCCCAATACCATCGTCATCATTTTACGCTCAGCGGGAGAAAAGACTTTTTGCTCCGGGGCCAGTTTTGATGAATTGGTCGCTATTCAAAGCGAAGAAGAGGGATTAAAATTCTTCAGTGGCTTTGCACAGGTCATCAATGCTATGCGAACCTGTCCGAAATTGATCATCGGCCGGATACAGGGAAAATGTGTAGGCGGAGGCGTTGGTTTGGCTGCATCAGTTGATTATGCCATTGCTGCGGAAGCTGCTGATGTGAAACTGAGTGAGCTGGCGGTGGGGATCGGCCCGTTTGTGGTGGGGCCTGCCGTAGAAAGGAAAATAGGAGCTTCTGCCTTTTCTCAACTAGCAATTGATGCGGCCATGTGGCGCAATGCTGATTGGGCAAGCAAAAAAGGCTTGTTTGCCGAACTGCATCCCACAATAGAAGAAATGGATGAATCCATTACTAAGCTAGCTCACGCATTAGTGCATTTCAGTCCGGAAGCCATGTTGGAAATGAAAAAAATATTCTGGAAAGGAACAGAGCACTGGGATCAATTTTTACTGGAAAGGGCAGCCATTAGTGGCCGGCTGGTATTGAGTGAATTTACCAAAACCGCTATCAAAAAATTTAAGACCAGTTAATTCTTCACTCATCAACAATCGGTCTTTCATCTATTAATTGCGCTTTTAGTTCGAAGGATACTACTTTCTTATTCAGTAGGAATAATCTCATTATATAAGTATTTCCAGCTTTCGTTTGATTTGCTGAATCATCCATAATACTGATCGTGCTTTTCCCTTTCCCTTTTTCTGTTTCGTAATAGTTATAGTAACCTGGCTGAATGACCATCCCATTATTTGGATAGGCAGTGATTATTTTTAGTTGATCAGTACCGATGCTAATGCCAGAGGCTGTTTTACATAAAGGGCTGCTGGCCCGTATTCCGATCAACCTCATATGGAAAACGTTGGGTGCGTAATAGCTCCGGTTAAATTCCAGCTGAACGTTAATACCCTTATACTTTAATTTGGCCGTATCCAGGTAGGAATCAATGATGGTATCAAGATGATTATCCAGTACTATTTTTTGATTCAATAGTTTTTCCAGATCAGCCTGCGTCATGCCCAGTTTTAATGTACCCAGGCCCTCCATGCTGATGATATAATCCTTGTTTTGGGCAAAAGCCTGCAAGGCTACCGTAATAAAAAGGAATAAACAAATCTTTTTCATAACACAAGCGATTAAAATTATCTGTTACAGGTTGAAACAATTAAACAGCCACATTCTTCTCTCACTCTTCATCATCATAAAGAGGAAATATTTCAAAGGATACTACTTTGTTCTTGAAAAGGTTAAACAAGATCGTATACCCCTCCTCTTCTTTCCTGACACTGATCGTACTCATCGTTTTGCTTCTTTCAGGTATCTCCTCCTCCTTATTTGAAAACAAATACGAAGGCTGTATAGACAGGTAGTATCCATCGTAGGCCGAAATGATCTTTAATTTATCGGAGCCAATACCAATGCCGGTTATTGTTTTACATAGGGGACTGCTGGTGCCGATCCAGGTAATGAACATATAAAAACTGTCATTGGTAACATATCCCCGTTGAAAGCGAAGTTCGATATCGATATTTTTGTACCTGATTTTTGCTGAATCCTGCCAGGAGCCGCTTACAGTGTCCATAGGATTTGTAAGAGGAATTTTTTTCTTTAGCAGTTTTTCCAGTTCTGCCTGCTTCATGTTCAATTTTATGGCACCAATGCCCTCCATACTGATGATATAATCCTTATTTTGGGCTGTAACTGTTGTGGATGCCACAATACAAAGCAGGAGGAATATTTTTTTCATAACAAAAGGTTTAGAAACCGCTACTGAAAGTATAAAATAATTTCAATGCCACCTTCCATCCGAACGTTTAATGAAAGTAGCTTTTACAAGATATGCAAAAAGTTAGCTGTGCAAGACACGAATTTGGGGGATATTATAGCGCAGCATGGCTTTCCCCCTATGTGGACAAGGCCCGCCACGTTTCAAACCCTTATTCTCACGATCCTGGAGCAACAGATATCCCTGGCAGCTGCCTATGCCGCTTTTAAAAAACTGAAGGAGAAGATCGGCTATGTAACCCCGGCTAAATTGCTGGCTCTTACGGATGAAGAAATGAGGGCCTGTTATTTTACCCGGCAAAAGATGGGCTATGCCAGGGGATTGGCAAGAGCTGTGCAATCCCGGAAATTGCAATTAAAAAAACTATCGGCATTGCCGGATGAAGCAGTAAGAACAGAACTAATACAATTGAAAGGTATCGGTCATTGGACCATCGATGTATACCTGATGCACGCACTGCAACGGACTGACCTGTTCCCGCTGGGTGATATCGCCCTGGTGAATAGTTTAAAAGAAGTAAAACAATTACCGAAAGACAGCAGTAAAGAAACCCTCCTGGCAATTGCTGAGGCATGGCGACCCTACCGGACGATAGCTGCCATGATCCTGTGGCATGCTTATATTAAGAAAAGAGGGATAAAACTAGGACTATAAAAAGTAGAAAGAGAAAAGGAGTCAGTCGCTTATAGTTCTAGTTTTCTGAAATTATTATAAAACCCTTTTTATGCCAGCTTATAATTTTAAATTAGCTGATAATAAAATATTACCTATTATACATTTTCAAAAAAACCAACCCTACCCATGAATATTCTAAAATACAGAATCAAATAGTGACCCCGGTTAATTAAGTAAAAGAGGTCGGTCTATAGAGCGCTGTCTCTTTCCCTCTTTCTACTTCTTTAAGCTCTTAGCTACATATTCAATCCCCCGCAAACACTCAGCGTCTGCCCGGTGATATAAGAGCTCATATCACTTGCTAAAAATAAAGTTGCATTCGCAATATCTTCCGGGGAAGCAAACTTACCCAGGGGAATACCTGCTTTGTATTTGTCAGCACCTTCTCCATCTTTGAGGTAGCTCGTCATATCTGTTTCTACGAAACCCGGTGCAATAGCATTACAGCGAATATTCCGGCTGCCTAATTCTTTGGCCACCGATTTTGTGAAGCCAATGATCCCGGCTTTGCTGGCGGCATAACTGCTCTGCCCGGCATTCCCGATCTCGCCAATGATCGAACTCATATTGATGATCGAACCCGATTTAGCTTTCATCATCGGGCGAATCACCTGCTTGGTCATATAAAACACGCTGTTCAGGTTCACCTGTATCACATCATTCCATTGTTCCGGTGTCATCCGGAGCAGCAAATTGTCTTTGGAGATTCCGGCATTATTGACACAAATATCCACGGTGCCAAACTCTTTTACTACATCCGTAACAAATGCCTCGCACTGGGCAAAATCACCAGCGTTGCTTTGGTAGGCCTTGCACTTTGCACCTTGTGCCTTTAGCTTTTCTTCCAGTGCCGTTGCTTTTTCAGCACTGCTGTCGCTGATATAGGTAAAGGCTACGCTGGCGCCCTGTTCTGCAAATTTTATCGCTATTGCTTCGCCAATTCCACGGGCTGCACCGGTAACGATAGCCACTTTCCCTTCAAGTGATTTCATATTGTCAGTTTGGTAATTAACAAATGTAATTTTTATTCAACAACAAAATTTCTTCCAGGAGGGTTCTTTCATTGGACAGTCTTGGTACTTTATGTTGCCCTCCCAACTTGCCTTTGCTTCGCAACCACTCATTAAAACTTCCTTTTTTCAACGCATGAATAACTGGCAAACCAAGCGCAATGCTTTTGTGCCGTTTGGCCTCATAATCACTATTGATATTTTTTAAGGCGTTATCTAATTCGGTAGTAAACTGTTCCAGGCTGGCGGGTTCTTTTTCAAACTCTATCAACCATTCATGCGCACCGTTTGCTGCATCGGAAAAATAAACAGGTGCGGCGGTATAATCATTGACCACAGCCCCGGTCTTTTCAGATGCAATGGCAATAGCATTATCGGCATTTTCAACGATCACTTCTTCCCCAAAGGCATTTATAAAATGTTTCAGCCTTCCCGATACTTTTATCTTGAAGGGTTTCAAATCTGTAAACTGGATGGTATCGCCCAATAAGTATCTCCAGAGCCCTCCATTGGTGCTGATCACCGGGGCGTAGTTTTTACCTGGCTCCACTTCCTGCAAGCCAACTGTCATCGGTTCTTTTTTACCATATTCACTCACCGGCATAAACTCGTAGAAAATACCATGATCAGAAAATAAAAGCATGCCATCATCACCCGGTTTTTCCTGTGCCGAAAAAAATCCTTCACTGGCATTATACATTTCGAGGTAATTGATCTCCCGGCCGATGATCTTTTGAAACTGTTCTTTGTAAGGTGTAAAAGAAACTCCGCCATGCATATAAAGTTCGAGCGAAGGCCACACTTCAGCGATCGTTTTTTTACCGGTGATTGCTAAGATACGTTTGAACAGCACCAGGGTCCAGGTAGGTACGCCGGAAACGGAAGTTACATTCTCCCTGATCGTTGCCTCAGCGATCTTTTCAATTTTACTTTCCCATTCATCCATCAGGGCAATGCTGAGGTCTGGTGTCCGCAACCAATGGGCCCAGAAGGGTGAGTTTTGAAATAAGACAGCGCTCAGGTCACCGTACTGCGCTTCCTTATTCACCGGGTTGATAGTATGACTACCACCGATCAGTAATCCTTTGCCGGTGAGTAATTCAGCATCAGGCTTGAACTGGTAGTACATGGACAACACATCTTTGGAAGCTTTAAAGTGACTGTCCTCGAGGCTTTCATCACTGATAGGGATGAATTTACTCTTCGCACTGGTAGTACCACTGCTTTTGGCAAACCAGTAAACCGGTGTATTCCATAAAATATTTTGTTCCCCGGTCATCATTCGTTCGATATAGGGTTGCAGGTCCTTGTATTCTTGGATCGGAACAGCGGCTTTGAAATCCCGTACAGTAAACAGGTTGGAGAAATTATATTTCCTGCCGAACTCGGTGTATTGGGCGGAAGTCACCAGGTCTTGCAGCACTTCCCGCTGGGCATCCAGGGGATTATTCTTCCAGGCTTCGATGCGCCAGAGGCGGGAACGGGCCAGGGATGATATGGCAGGGGATAATAGTCTCATTTGCGGTTGGCAAAATAGAGAAATTAAAGCAATAGGTAAAACTTAGTCTTCCTGCGAGGCTTCAAAAGCTTCTTTAGCCTCATCATGCAGGTAATCTTTCCTCCGGAGTTCAAAATTCCTTCCAAGATATAAGCGGCGTACATCATCATCGGCTGCCAATTCTTCAGCTGTGCCGTGTTTGAATATTTTTCCTTCGATCAGCAGGTAGGCCCGGTCGCAGATGGATAATGTTTCGGTTACATTATGGTCGGTAATAAGGATACCAATATTTTTATGCTTCAGTTTAGCCACGATGGCCTGGATATCTTCCACGGCTATCGGGTCAATACCCGCAAAGGGTTCGTCCAGTAAAATAAACTTTGGGTCAACAGATAAGGCCCGGGCAATTTCTGTTCTCCGTCTTTCACCGCCACTGAGTACATCTCCATTGCTTTTGCGAACATGCTGCAATCGGAATTCGTTCAGTAATGATTCGAGCTTATCCCGTTGTTCTTGCCTGGAAAGCGTTGTCATTTCAAGGATGGCGGCAATATTATCTTCTACGCTCAGCTTGCGGAAAATGGAAGCTTCCTGAGGCAGGTAGCCAATACCCATCTGCGCTCTTTTGTACATCGGCAGGTTGGTAATATCCTGGTCGTTCAGGAATACCTTTCCTGCATCTGGTTTTATCAACCCCACTACCTGGTAGAAAGAAGTGGTTTTCCCGGCGCCATTGGGCCCCAGCAGGCCAACGATCTCTCCCTGGTTCACTTCCAGCGAAACATGATTGACAACCGTGCGGCTGCCGTATTTCTTGACGAGGTCTTTTGTACTGATGGTAACCGGCATGTGTTGCAAAAGTAAGCCATGCAGGTTAATGAAGGTCTTTTGTCATTCATTTAACGAGGTTTTGACTAATGCCTCCGCATCATTAGCTTTGCAGGCTTATGAATCGGGCGGGATGCTATTTTCATTATTATTCCTGAAATAAAAATAGCATCCCGCCAGGATCCATCCCGCCCAGAAAAAAATAATAAACTGATGAAAGTAACCGACCATATAGCTCAGGCAACAGATACACTGGTTTCGTTTGAAGTATTACCCCCATTAAAAGGCAAGGGTATCGAAGCATTATATAAGCACCTGGATCCCTTAATGGAGTTCAAGCCATCCTTTATCAATGTTACCTATCACCGGAGTGAGCATGTATTTAAGAAAAATGCAGACGGAAGCTTTCAAAAAGTGGTGGTGAGAAAACGCCCCGGTACAGAAAGTATCTGTGCCGCTATCATGAACAAATACAATGTGGACACGGTTCCACACCTGATTTGCGGTGGCTTCAGTGTCAATGATACCGAAGATGCCCTGATCAACCTTCGCTACCTGGGTATTGATAATGTACTGGTGTTGCGGGGTGATGCGGCTAAAAATGAAACCACTTTTGAACCGGAACCCGGGGGTCATAAATATGCCAGCGATCTGTTGAAGCAGGTGGCAAATCTCAATGCCGGTATTTACCTGGAAGATGAATTAAGGGGAACACACAAAACAGATTTTTGTATTGGTGTGGCCGGCTATCCCGAAAAACATTTTGAGGCACCGAATATGGATACCGACCTGGCTTACCTGAAAGCTAAAGTGGATGCCGGAGCTGATTATATTATTACGCAGATGTTTTATGATAATGAGAAATTCTTTGCGTTTGAAAAAGCCTGCCGGGAAACCGGGATCACGGTTCCTATCATCCCTGGATTAAAACCAATCTATACCAAAAAGCAACTGACGGTTTTGCCAAAAACATTTTCAATTGAACTGCCATCCGATCTCAGCAATGCTGTTGCCCAGTGCAAAACAGATGAGGATGTCGAAAAAGTAGGGACAGAATGGTTACTGATGCAATCTAAAGAATTAAAGAAAGCAGGTATACCCGTGTTACATTATTATACGTTGGGAAGACCTTTGATGATCGCTGAGGTGGTTAAGGATTTGTAAGGATGGGGAATTAGTAATCAGGGGTTGGGAATTAGTCCACCAGATTAGAATTTCTCTACTCTTTTTTAAATACTAATTGCGAATCTGCAATTCCCAATCCCCAACAACTAATCCCTTACTTTGAAATCTCATTCAATACCTTCTGGTCAATCCCCACCGGGTATTTCTTCTTTAGTGTTTCCGTCCATTGTTTTTCCAGGAAGGCCTGGTAATCGGTGATCAACATTCCTCTTGCTTCATTGAAGGTCCGCTGCATAGGTTGTGAAAATACCCGTACGATATAGGCGAAGGAGGCTGTATTATCATTGGTATTGACCAACGGGGTTGTCATCATGCCCGGTTTTGGGATCATTTTTAAAAGATTGGGTAGCTGGGCCCATTCGTAGCGGGAAGAATCTGCCACTACTTTTTCAGCATATCCTTCTACGATCTTTTGCCAGTTTGCCGGTTTCTTTTTTACTTCATCATACACTTTTTTAGCACTGTTCACATCGGCGCAGAAAAACAATACCGCATCAGCACTTTGGGTCCAGGTATAATTCTTTTTATTTTGTTCGTATATACGGAGAAGGGCCGCCGTATCAGTCTGTGCTTTATTCCATATTTCCTGTTGCATGATTTCGAAGAAGATATTACCATCTTTAAACTCGTTCATCTGGCTGCGAAACTCTTCATTAAAATCTTCGAGATGGTCCCGGTAATAATTATACAGTGAAAAGGATAAAAACTCGTCTTTTACCTGTTCATACGGTTTGGCACCGGTGCCATCCTGTTTGTAGCGGTAAGTATTGGCATAGCTCACCCAGGTAGTGGCGGTGTAGGTAGAGTCACCAATCGTGAACATTGGGGTGCTCGCAATAATGGTCCTCCCAAGGTCGGTCATAGGCTTCAGATCGACCACACTATCCGTCATGGCCCGCATGCCTGCATCATCATATGGATATTTTTTGAGACCTGCTTTTTCTATTACTTTATTATAAATAAAATCTTTGGAGGAATTCCAACGGCTGTCGGCCATGATCCTGGTTTGCAGATCCTGCCGGTTATTTTTATCATTTTCATCGGTCACTATTGATTTCACCGAGTTTCTTTTTACAATATGCCAGCCATGCGAGGTAAGAAAGGGCTTACTAACAGCGCCGTCTTTTGGTAAAGCCCAGAGTACTTTTTCGAAAGCAGCGTCATACCGGCCTACACTGATATCAGGCATCGTGCCACCGTTTACAGCCGTAATATAATCGTTACTGAAAGCGGATGCTAACCGGTTGAAATTATCCCCGGCCATGATACGTTTGTAAAGAGAATCTGCAAGGGTCGCCAGCTTTTTTTTATCCATATCAGTGGAACCTGGAGGAACGGCTAATAATATCTGCTGGGCTTTTATCTTCCCTACTGCTTTTCTTTCTTCAATATTTTTAAAAATATGATAGCCCAGCCTGGATAATACGATGGGCGAATATTTCCCAATCGGGGTAGTATAGATGACATTTTCAAATTCATAGGGGAGCGTAAAGACGGTAATAAAACCCAGGTCGCCTTTGGTCTTTTTGGCTTCAGGGTCATCAGACAATTGTTGTGCTACCAGTAAGAAATCTTCCCCCATTTCCAAGCGCCGCAGCACTTCTTCTTTTTTCAACCGGGCACCGGTGGTATCATACACACCCGCAGTGTTGAGAGATGAAATAAGAATATGGCCCACCCTGACATCTTTCTGGCTGCGTTTAAACGCTTCTTTTTGTAATCGTACGATGAACTCCGGGTCGTTCATGTAATTTCCGGAGATTTGTGTCCGCAGATTTTCCACTTCGGTCTTTATCTGCGCCAGGGTATCATATCTTTTGTCGTAAGCCTCCCGAATCTTTAATTTTGAGTTGATATAAAGGTCCAGGTAATCGCTGATCGCTTTTGCTTTGTTCACGACGGGTGTGGTATTGTTTTTATTATAAGCCCGGAGAAATTCTTTGGCATCAACAGCATACTTTCCGTAGGTAAATAGTGTTTGTGCCGGCGCGGTCAACAGGGAAAAACTGGCGAGGAGGGCGATAAAAAACTTCTTATTCATAGTACTTTTTTTTATTCATTCCGGTTCCCCGGGTTATCAATCATTTTAATCAAAAGGGAATACCAGCAGCTGGCATCCAGTCATCTTCTTACTGTACCTTTATTTTCAACAGCAACACTTCTTCGATCTGCTCAAACGTCAATTTTTTTGCCACGATCCGTTTTTCCCTATCCAGCAAATATAGGGTAGGGAAGGTCTGTACATCGTAGAGTTGGGAGTAGCCAGGTATGCCGGCATCAATACGGGCTTTATCAGCTGCTTTGGAATAATAGACATGTGTCCAGCCGGTCAGCTGCTTTTCACTAATAAAATTTAACCAGTCTTTTTTCTGGCCATCCGTTTCTTTGGCTACTGCATATATTTTTAGTCCTTCTGCTTTCCATTTGGCCCGGTAAAAAGAATCCAGCTTCGGTAATACTTCTTTGCAATGACCACAGGTAGCATCCCAAAAAGCCACGATCATGTAGGCGGCTGTATCGAAGTACAGGGATTTGATCTGCCCCGTACTGTCGGGCAATTCAATATCAGCGGCTGGTGTACCCATGATATTGGACATTAAACTATAAGCCCTCTCCGAAATGGTTTTGCGGCCCTGTGCATTCAGCCAGGAATACTCTTTTTGTGCAAAATATTTTTCAAAGAGATGCACAAAGACCGCATCTTCCCACATATATTTTTGTACCAGGTAACGGTTCACAAATTTTACCAGGAGGAACCGTGTCATTTCTTCATTGATACTGGCAGGGCCGAGCATCTGGTCAAGCTCTTTAATAACAGAATCGGGATGTGGTACTACTAATTGTGCAAAGTATTTATCGATCTTATCTTCAAAAAAAATAGTGTATGCTAATCGACCATCCCAGAAATTCACGCCATCCCAATAATGTTCTTTGTAATAGGTATAAGCCGCGAGGGAATCGGTTTTCGTTTTTGGCTCCTTCAGGTTGCCGCTAAGCTGTGGCTCCTTCATGGTCATCAATAAGGCGCTGAGTATATTAACCGGATCTTTTTTGATCAGGTCATTCCGGTATTCGGCTACTGACTTATCCAGTTTGCCAAGCTCTTCCATCAGTTTGGCCGAGTCTTTTTTATTTGCTGCTAGTTTTAGTTGTTGTTGTGCCACTGTAATTTCTTTTCCTTTCTCCGACATATGGCGCTGGTAACTGCCGAAGAGCACATTATCCGGTGAGTTCACAAATTGGGGCCCGTTTTTCAGCGTGACGGTATCAGCTATTACGCTAAAATGCTGTTGCTTGTCAACTAATAATTCGAAAAAGCCTGTTTTGTTGGGATAGCCGATCAGGTAAACACCGCCTTGTAATTTTTTGCTCCCTTTAAAAACGGTTTCACTTTTATCATTGAGCATCGCCGAATCAATGATGGGATAGGTTTTGCCAAAATAGTGGCCGAGATAAATATACTGATTTTTAAAAGGCTTGAAAGTCACTTTGATCTCGTAACCAGTCTGTGCAAAACAAGTAACGGTCAGAAATAGCCCGAGCGACGATACAATTCTTTTCATAAGTCTGAATAAATCACGTAAAGATAAGTTGAACGGTCAAAACCCGGAAGCCCCGCATTTTAAAGGGCAAAGACTGTTTATAGGGGTAAATGGTTGTAATTCCGGGGCTTAAAAAGGGGTTGGGTTGGTCTTTTTGCTGGGCCAAACATGGTTAAACTATTAAACCCTACCATTTTAAATAATACATTTGCGCCGTGAGAAAAAAGAAGAAAAACATCGTACTCGAAAACCTGCTGGTGGAAGATTATGCGGCGGAAGGCAAATCGCTGGCAAAAGTCGACGGTAAAGTGATATTTATTGAAGCTGCCGTGCCAGGGGATGTAGTGGATGTGCGGTTACAAAAGAACAAAAAGGATTGGGCCGAAGGAGTACCAGTACGATTTCAGTCCTATTCAGCAGACCGGGTGGAGCCTTTCTGTTCTCATTTTGGTGCTTGCGGGGGCTGCCAATGGCAAATGCTGCCGTATGAAAAACAATTGCAATATAAACACCGGCAGGTGGAAGAAACCCTCAAAAGAATTGGCAAAGTGAGCCTGCCACCTTTTCAACCCATCCTCGGTGCTGTCGAAACACGCTATTACCGGAATAAGATCGAATACACGTTTGGTAATAAAAGGTTTTTACTAAAAGAAGAACTGGCTGACGAAACGATCAATGGTACCCAGGATGTGGCGGGCTTTCATGTAAAAGGTTTGTTTGACAAAGTAGTGGATATTAAAACCTGTTACCTGCAGGCCGAACCTACCAATGAGATCCGCCTGGCTGTAAAAGAATTTGCAAAGGAACATGACTGGCCCTTTTATGATATCAGGAATCATGTTGGCTTTCTCCGAACCATGCAGGTGCGACTATGTACTACGGGGGAACTGATGGTCAATATCGTGGTGGGAGAAAATGATCAGCAAAAGATACAACTGCTGATGGAGTATATCCGCCAGCAATTTCCTGCTATAACAACACTCTTATATACGGTCAATACAAAGTGGAATGACAGTCTCTACGACCTGGAGCCAGTTGTGTTTCATGGTAATGGGTATGCGATAGAAAAACTTTCCACAGGATCTTCCGGATCCGCAAGACCCCGTGGGGAGGAATTCCAATTCAAGATCGGTCCAAAATCTTTTTTTCAAACCAATACGAAGCAGGCGGAGCAGTTGTACAAAGTGACACGGGAGTTTGCAGAACTGACGGGTAAGGAAGTGGTGTATGACCTCTATTGTGGTACGGGCAGTATCGGCATATTCGTAAGTGAAAAAGCCAAAAAGATAATCGGGGTAGAACTGATCGCTGCTGCTATTGAAGATGCTAAAGAGAATGCAAAACTCAACAATTTATCAACCACCGAATTCTTCGCCGGCGATGTGATTGATATCTGTAACGATGAATTTTTTGCGGCTCATGGAAAACCCGATGTGATCATTACCGACCCTCCCCGGGCCGGGATGCATGAGAAACTGGTGCAAAAGATACTGGAGATGGCGGCTCCAACGGTGGTGTATGTAAGCTGCAACCCGGCCACACAGGCGCGAGACCTGAACCTGCTCAACGAAAAATATGAAGTGACAAAAGTACAACCGGTTGATATGTTTCCCCATACCCACCATATCGAGAATGTGGTGCAGTTGAAACTAAGAGAGAATTCAATAAGCTAAGAAATTAAAAAGAAAAAGGGTCAGGGAGAAAATCTCATGGAAACAAATAAGCAAAGGAAAATATAACTTTTGCCCTAATTCTTTATTCTCCTTTACGCTTTTAATTGCTTAGCTTAATTTTACCCACTATGAGTAATGTTCGATTTACAAGGCCCGATCGCTTTCCGCCCATCGTTAAAAACCTGATCATTATAAACGTGCTGGTCTGGATCGCACAGTTAACATTAGATAGCCAGTACCCGGTTACGGTAAAGGGAGCGTTATGGCCGGTGAGTACACCGATGTTTGCACCTTACCAGGTCTTTACGAGTATGTTTCTCCATGCTCCGAGTTTTGGTATGTTTTTTCATATTCTGTTTAACATGTTTGCCCTCTTCATGTTTGGCCGGGTGTTGGAAAATGTATGGGGACCCAAACGCTTCCTGTTCTTTTATTTAGCCTGTGGTGTTGGTGCTTCTGTGGCCCACTTAGCTATGCAACAGATTATGGGAGGATTTGTGCCTGCCGTGGGTGCGTCGGGTGCTGTGATGGGAGTTATGGTTGCTTTTGGTTACCTCTTCCCTAATACAGAAATGATGATAATTCCTATTCCGATTCCGGTAAAAGCCAAATGGGTGGTAATCGGCTATGTTTTACTGGACCTGTTCGGCGGGTTTGGAAAAATAGCCGGCGATCAGGTGGCTCACTTCGCCCACCTTGGCGGAGCCTTAACTGGTTTTATTATTGTACTCATCTGGAACAAAAACAATCGCAAAACGTTATATTAAATTAGTATAACCGGGAACAGGCAATAAACCGTGTATAAATAGTTGAAATACCCTGAAGAAAACGACCTTTACTCTACATTTAATTAGTATCTCTTTTGAAGATGACCTTATCTGAACGGCAATACAAACAAAGGATTACCCTGGGACAAAGTGGGAACACCCTGACCATGCTGATTGCTATCTGCCTGATCATGTTTGTAGGACTTGCTTTTATGAAAGCCGTCTGGTTTTTTCGGTTTCCCAAGGAAATTGCTCCCGCTCTTTTTACCAAAAATGTATTGGGCTGGTTCACGATGCCAGCTGATACCGAGAGCCTGCTACGCAAACCCTGGACTGTACTCACCTACATGTTCGTGCATGATAATGTCTGGAAAGTATTTTCCAATATGCTCTGGCTCTGGTGTTTTGGATATATCATGCAGGACCTGACCGGCAACAAAAAAATAATTCCCATTTTTATCTATGGTGGCCTGGCCGGGGCACTGGCATTTTCATTGGCCTATAATTTTGTTCCTTCCCTCCAGTCACAATTACCTTATGCTACTGCCGTTGGGGCTTCTGCCGGGGTGATGGCCCTGGCTATTGCAACGACAATGGTATCGCCGAAGTATAAGATCTTCCCGATGATTGCGGGCGGTATTCCCTTATGGGCATTAACAGCTCTATATGTTATTTCCGACCTCGCTACTATTTCTGTCAGTGATACTGGAAACCTAATAGCTCACCTGGCCGGCGCTTTTACCGGGTTTCTTTTTATTGTTTTTTTACGGATGGGCTATGACGGAAGCGAATGGATGAGTAATTTTTTTGATTGGGTCAATAATCTCTTCAACCCGGATAAACCTAAAAAAGGAAAGAACATCAAGGAAGAGTTATTTTATAAATCGGTAGCTGATCCTTACAAGAAAACGCCGAATGTCACTCAACAGCGGGTGGATGAAATATTGGACAAGATCAACCAGAAAGGATACAATTTTCTTACCGCTGAAGAAAAGGAGTTGTTGAAGCGGGCAGGGGAAGAAGGGTTCTGAATCCAGTAAGTTCATGTTGTTAAGCTGCACTGTATTGCAATAAGCAATAGTATCCCGAACTTTCCTAATTTGCAGCAATGATATTCAAGCCCCGACTTTTTACTAAACGATTGCTTATTGGCTTTAATATTGTCGCGGTATTTTTTTTCCTGCTTACCTGCCTTCTTCCCTACTTGCACCCCAAAAGCTGGTCAATGCTCTCTTTTTGGGGTCTCTTGTTTCCCCTTCTGTTGTTGCTGGTTATTATTTTTGCTATTGCCTGGTTGCTGTTAGCAAAACCCCGCTATGCAATGATCTCTGGTATCGCTTTAATATTGGGTATAAAAGGCATCAGTGTTTTTTTTGCCTTCCATACAAGCAGCAAATTTAATTACCAAAAAAGTCCTTCCACGATCCGGGTAGTGAGCTGGAATGTGGCCCAGTTCATCGAACTCAAAAAGAATAATAATAAAGGAGGCAAGGCACGGGGTAAAATATTTGACCTGATCAGGGAGCAGGATGCGGATGTACTTTGCCTGCAGGAATTTTTCACATCGGGTGACCCTGCCTGGTATGAAAATATCAGCTACATCGTCGACAGCCTGCATTATCCCTACTGGTATTTTTCGGATCAGTATAACGGAGATTTGCATTACCTGGGATCCATTATTTTTTCCCGTCACCCGATCATTGATAGTGGCAGGGTACAGTTCCCTCCTCCTACGCTGCCCGAGGCCCTGATCTACACAGATATTGTTGTGAACCTGGATACGGTGAGGGTGTTTACGACGCATCTGCAATCAATCCGGTTTTTCAAAAGAGAGTACGAGCAGATCAAAAAGATCAAACAGGCAGACGATAGCTTGTTATATAATTCAATGAGTATACTCTCCAAGATACGTAAGTCGGCTGCTTACCGAAGTATACAGGCGGATATTGTAAGGGATGAAATTAAAAAAAGTCCATATCCTGTTGTACTATGCGGCGATATGAACGATGTGCCGAACTCTTATACTTATTTTACGGTAAAAGGAAAAATGCAGGATGCTTTTCTAAAAAGGGGATCCGGGATTGGAAGAACATACAGCGATATTTCTCCTACGCTTCGTATCGATTATATTTTTACTGATAAACACTTTAAAATCGTACAGTTTAACCGGTTGGTAAAAAAGCTTTCTGATCATTATATGCTGGTAGCCGACCTGCAATTGAAATAATAATTGATATATTCACGGGCTAACTGCTCGCGGCTTTTTCATTAAATTGCAATAATGCCAAGCAAGTTCCGACTCTTCACCAGGCGGTTTTTTCTATACTGCAACATTGTTGTGGTATTTTTCTTTTTACTGGCTTGCCTGGTACCCTATCTCAATCCGCAAAGCTGGTGGTTCATCGGTTTCCTGGGCCTGGGTTTTCCTTTCCTATTGATCCTTGTTATTCTTTTTGCGATAGCCTGGCTCGTAGTTGTAGTGCCCCGCTATGCATTGATCTCGGTGATCGCTTTGGTACTCGGTATTAAAAGTATCAGTGTGTTGATCGCTTTTCATAAAAAAACAGCCTTCAATTATAAAAAAGACCCGGCCAGTATCCGGATCGTGAGCTGGAATGTGGCCCGGTTCATCGAATTGAAAAGAAATACAAATAAAGGAAGCGAAACAAGGCTGAAAATGTTTGAACTGATCAAACAACAGGATGCGGATATTTTATGTTTCCAGGAATTTCATACGTCTACCAACCCGATTTATTATGATAATATAAAGCCCATACAGGAAGAGCTGGGCTACCCTTATTATTATTTTTCCTTTGACAACGATGGTGACCGGCATTATTACAGCTCGATCATCTTTTCCCGTTACCCGATCGTTGATACCGGCAGGATACGCTACCCGCGGCCCAGCCTTCCCGATGTGCTCCTGCATGCTGATATAAAAGTCAACAAAGACACTATCCGGGTTTTTGCCACACACCTGCAATCGCTGCAGTTTGGCCGGAAAGATTATGAGCGGATCGACCAGATAACGAGCGCAAGAGATAGCCTGATGACCAATTCACGGAGCATCCTGTCCAAACTTAAAAAAGGGTTTTCCTATAGAAGTATACAGGCCAACCTCGCGAATATTATAATACGGGACAGTCCGCACCCCGTAGTGGTTTGTGCCGACCTGAACGATGTACCCAATTCCTATACCTATTTTACGGTCCGGGGCAATATGCAGGACGCTTTCCTGAAAAAAGGTTTTGGTATCGGCAGAACTTTTTCTGCCCTGTCGCCGACTCTGCGGATCGATCATATTTTTGCCGACAAACATTTTTATGTAAAACAGTTTAACCGGATTGTAAAAAATTACTCAGATCATTATATGCTGGTGACCGACCTGCAGTTCAAGAACTAAGCTGAAAAGCCTATCTTTGAAATGCATGAAACTGTTGAAACTCCCTACCTGCTGTTGTCCTTCTTTGGAATCATAAGCCGTAGTTTTGCCCGGCCGGGCATCCCTTAAACCCGTTCTCATTTTCAATAGCCGATCATCATGAGTCAACTGAAATTATACAACACTTTATCCAGGCAGAAAGAAATTTTTGAACCCCTTACACCATATCATGTGGGTCTGTATGTATGCGGCCCAACTGTTTATAGTGATGTACACCTGGGTAACTGCCGTACTTTTATTTCTTTCGATATCATTTATCGTCACCTCACCTACCTCGGGTATAAGGTCCGCTATGTCAGGAATATTACAGATGCGGGTCACCTCGAAGGCGACCGGGACGAAGGAGATGATAAGTTTTCAAAGAAAGCGAGATTGGAACAGTTAGAGCCGATGGAAATCGTACAACGTTATTCGGTTGGTTTCCGGAAAGTGATGGACCTGTTTAATAACCTGCCGCCCACCATTGAACCCACTGCCACCGGACATATCACCGAACAGATAAAGATGGCGCAGGAGATCATTGATAACGGGTATGCCTATGTGGTGAACGGTACAGTCTATTTTGATGTAGAAAAATATAACCAGGAAAAGCCTTACGGTATCCTCACCAATAGAAAACTGGAAGACCTGCTAGAAGGCACACGGGAATTGGGCGGACAGGATGAAAAAAAAGGGCGACTTGATTTTGCTCTTTGGATAAAAGCAGGACCCGAACATTTAATGCAATGGCCATCACCCTGGGGCATGGGTTTTCCCGGCTGGCATATTGAGTGCTCGGCTATGAGTGAAAAATATTTGGGAAAGCAATTTGATATACATGGCGGCGGTATGGACCTGGCAGCCACGCATCATACTAACGAGATCGCACAATCGCAGGCTTGTTATAAAACATCCCCTGTTCGCTACTGGATGCATACCAATATGCTGACGGTAAATGGGGTACGGATGAGTAAGAGCGCCGGGAATGGGTTTCTGCCGGAAGAATTATTCAGTGGCTCACATCCGCTATTGGAGAAAGCCTATTCACCGATGAATGTCCGTTTCTTTATGTTGCAGACGCATTACCGCAGCACTCTTGACTTTAGCAATGAAGCTTTGCAGGCAGCCGAAAAAGGTTTGAAAAGATTATGGGATGCGTATGAGGCTTTAACCGGATTTAGTTGGCCGATGGCCGGGGCTGTTTCGGACAATGGACAACGGACAGCAGACAATATTGATACAGACCTTGATACAAAAGTAAAAAAACTGGTAGCAGAGTTTGATGAACACATGAATGATGATTTCAATACGGCCCGGGTATTGGCCAGTATGTTTGAGCTGGTGCCGGTTATCAATTCTATGAAAGATAAAACCATAGCATTGGCTGCTATTTCTGCAGATACCTTATTGTTATTGCAGTCAAAGTTCAAAAGCTACCTGGAAGATGTGTTTGGGTTAAAAGGTGTGAACGAAGCGGATAATGCCAAACTGCAAGGGGTAATGCAACTGCTGATCGATATCCGGAAGGAAGCGAAGGGTAAAAAAGATTTTGCAACTTCCGACAAAATAAGGAATCAACTGTCCGGACTGGGCATTGCCCTGAAAGATGAGAAAGGCGGGGAGATGAGCTGGTCCCTGGAATAATAAGATTGATTTGTAACAACTAAGCCGGGGTTCCACTCCGGCTTTTTGTTGTGCGTCAGGCACGTATATCAGCTATAGGGTGCAAGTCCCGAATACGCTTTACAGTAGGGAGTATTAGCCAATAGCAAGGGTGTCCATCGTG
>JAWXCO010000055.1:0-36851 GCA_034408705.1 Bacteroidota bacterium | reverse complement strand
TATTTATTTAAACTTATTTAAATATGAAAAAGATTTTAATTTTAATTTCCTGTTTATTAAGTTTTGACTCTTTTTCTCAGGATGCAGAAACAAAGCTGAAAGAATTGAAAATTGAATTAGCTCCTGTTGGTCATCCGATTGCTAATTATGTACATGCAGTCCGGAGTGGTAATTTATTATTTCTATCAGGCAAAGGCCCGTCAAATGCGGAAGGAGTATATATAACAGGCAAAGTAGGAAAAGATTTAACGATAGAACAGAGCATAGAAGCAGCAAGGCTTACAGCTATTAATCAATTAGCCGTTTTAAAAGCTGAATTAGGAAATTTGAATAAAGTAAAAAGAATAGTAAAAGTATTGGGCATGGTCAATTGTGAAGCCGATTTTAAAGATCATCCTAAAGTTATAAACGGTTTTTCTGATCTGATGGTGAAAGTATTTGGCGAAAAAGGTAAACATGCAAGATCAGCTGTTGGTATGTGTTCATTACCAAATAATATGGCTGTTGAAATTGAGTTGGTGGTAGAAATAGAGTAAGAATTTTATAATTTATTGCAAGCACTTACTATCACATTACAGGCTTTTACTATCTGCTTTTCCGACATGATCAACGGCGGAGAAATGCGAAGACAATTAGAAGAAAATAAAAACCAATCCGACAGCAATCCTTTAGCAATACAGGCATCGATCACTTTCTTATTCGTTTCAAACGAATCAAACTCCACCGCCATCCATAAACCAAAAGAACGGACGGCTTTTATCTTTGAGTGAGTCAACAAAGATTTAAATAATTCTTCTTTTGCTTTCACCTGATCAATCCATCCTTCTTCCAGTAATGCCATCATCGCTGCCATGCCGGCTGCACAGCAAACCGGGTGACCGCCAAATGTAGTGATATGCCCCAGCACGGGGTTATCCGTAAAAGCATCCATCAGTTTTTTATCCGTTATAAACGCACCGAGTGGCATACCACCACCCAGCGCCTTGCCCAGCAATAAAATATCCGGCACGATAGCAAACTGCTCAAAGCCCCAAAGGGTACCGGTTCGACCAAAGCCTGCCTGTATCTCATCCAGTATTAATAAGGTTCCGGTTGCTGTACATTTTTTTCGTAAAGCAATCATCCACTCTTTGGATGGCACGATGATTCCGGATTCAGCCTGTACGGTTTCGGCAATCACACAAGCCGTTAATTCAGTAACTGATTCCAACGAATCAAATGAATTGTATTCCAGGTGCAGCACATCCGGCAAGAGCGGACGAAAAGCATTTCTCCAGTATTCATCACCCATTACACTCAATGCTCCCTGCGTAGAACCATGATAGGAATTATTGAAAGCTGCCATTTGTGTTCTGCCCGTTACTCTTTTCGCCAGCTTCATAGCCCCTTCCACAGCTTCGGCACCAGAGTTGGTAAAATAAACAGCGTTGAGTGAAGCGGGCAAATGTTCTGTGAGCAGTTTGGCATATTGTACCTGTGGTGCTTCTATAAATTCTCCATACACCATAATGTGCAGGTAGGCATTCAATTGTTTTTGTATGGCAGCTATCACTTTTGGATGGCGGTGTCCTACATTAGCTACACTGATGCCGCCGACAAGGTCAATGTATTCCTTACCCGCTGCATCATATAATGTACAGCAATCCGCTTTCACTATTTCTAATGCAAGCGGTGCCGGAGAAGTTTGGGCTACATGGCGGAGAAAAAGTTCCCGATTAGTCATACAGCAAATGTCGGAAAGAATGAAGGATATTTGTGATTAACCGAAGAGAAGCAGAGAACGGGAAGTTAGCGCAGAGACTTCATTAATAGCGCTGCGAAATCTCTTTCACCTCCTTTTCTATCGGTAAAAAAAAAATAAAATATGCCCGTTATTTTACCCGTAGAAGATAAACACCCGCAATTCGGTAACAATTGTTTTATTGCTCCCAATGCCACCATCGTTGGTAATGTAATTGCCGGTGATGACTGTAGTTTCTGGTTTAATACGGTCGTCCGCGGGGATGTAAATTTCATCAAGATAGGCAACAAAGTGAATGTACAGGACGGAGCCTGTATCCATTGCACCTACCAGAAATACGGAACCACCATCGGCAATAATGTATCCATCGGTCATCATGCAATCGTACATGGCTGCACGGTACATGATAATGTCCTGATCGGTATGGGTGCGATCGTAATGGACAATGCGGTCGTCCACAGCAATACCATTATTGCCGCCGGAGCTGTCGTACTGGAAAATACGATATGCGAACCCGGCAGCATTTATGCCGGAGTGCCTGCTAAGAAGGTAAAAGACATTTCAGAGGAACTGGTCAATGGGCAAATCAACCGGATCGCCAATAATTACGTAGGTTATGCGGACTGGTTCAGGGAAAAGCCATAGCTGCAGGTTTCAGGCCATGGTCCAAGGGTCAGCAACATCCTGGTACTCAGTGCTCCTTCGAAACTCACCACTTGTCACTCGTAGCTTTACTCTTTCGGGGGCAATTATTTATTGTTAAATTCGTTTAATCTATAGCTGTCAAACTATGAAAAAATTTCGCTTTTTTGCTGTCGCATTGAGCATCACGATGTTATTATCTTCCTGTGGTATGTTCAGTAATGTCTTTAAAAGAAAGACGGGCTGTCCCAGCAATGGCAAAAATATTGGGGCCGAAAAACTGGTGAGCGGTGATCCTAAAGCAGAAAAAGCAGCCAAGAAGGCGAAAAAATTCCGAAGTTAATTTTATGTTATGTGCAGCTAACCACCTTTGAATCCAGTCTTATGAACATACCTAAAACCCTTAACCATGAGCCTAACCTTACGAACCACCCTCGGCTGTACCGAAGCTATTCTTGCCGATGACGGCGGACTAAAAGAATTCTACCGCGTTGCCAACATCCTGAGTCAGGATCTGGACATCAACTTTTCCAACAAAGAAGACGATTTTGATACGATTGACTGGGAGTTCCGGTTCAAAGGACATAACATCACCCTTCACTACAGCATTTACAACGGCATCTCCATCTTCCCGACTAAAACCAAGGATGCACTCAGTAAAGACAACAAAGCAGTAATAGATCTCGCCAATTTAATTGAAGCGAAGATGTTCAATGAAGGGCGGAGGAATATTGCATAAGCCAGCACCTATCCTTCGGCAAACTCAGGCTGAACTTAGATTTATAGATTCGCTCATGTTGTGGTATTTCTGAAATTAATGTTTTTATTTTTTAACCCGCTGTTGAATTACTATCAACTTTTTGTTGGGTCGCACTCTTGTACTTCCTGTAATGCTAATCAGCTTGTTGCGCCCCTACGGGGCGCTGATAAAATCTTATTTGCTATTCTTTTAACCTTCGGTGTTCAATACACATCACTATCGTTTTATTAGGGTTTCAGCCAGAGCTGCCAACATTTTATCCCTTCGCACTAAATCTCCTTGGTTCACCCATTGCTAATGCAAACGATTTTTCTCTGCTTAACCTTTCCAATAGAACTATTTCCTAATTAAAAGACAGCATGACCTAAGTTCCCTTCAGGGACAGGGTTTTTAATAACTTTTTTGTTCTATTGATTCCATAATACCCAGGTAACTTATATATCGGTCCTCATGTACTTCACCATTGTTCACCGCCTCCTTGATCGCACAGCCCGGTTCATTAAAATGGAGACAGTTATTGAACTGGCAATTATTTAACCGGTCCCGCATCTCCGGAAAATAATGCGATACTTCCTGTTTTTCAATATCCACTAATCCAAACTCCCGCATCCCGGGTGTATCAATTATCCGGCCACCAAAGGGGAGATCAAACATTTCGGCAAACGTAGTGGTATGCTGCCCTTTACCACTCCAGCCACTTACATCCTGTGTTTTTAAATTCATACCCGGAAAAATCACATTTAGAAAAGATGATTTACCCACCCCGCTATGCCCGCTGATCAGGGTTGTTTTATTTTGTAATAATTCCAGCACCTCTTCCACTCCTTCCCTTTTTTCTGCACTGACCAGGAATACTTTATACCCCACGGCTTCATACATGGCTTTCCATTGTTCATATTTACTTGTCTCTTTCTCCTTGTATAAATCGGATTTATTAAAAACGATAAAAGGAGAAACATGATACATTTCAGAAGCCACGAGGAAACGGTCAATAAAACCCTGCGAGGTTTTTGGTTCTTTCAGGGTAGCCACCAGCATGGACTGCTCCAGGTTGGCGGCTATAATATGGTGCTGGTATTTATGGCGGGGTGATTGCCTATTGATATAATTATTCCGCTGGTGAATTTCAACGATGATAGCAGAACTATCCGTATCGGCCTGGGATTCGATCTCTACCATATCTCCAACCGCCACAGGGTTAGTGGAAGTAATATTATCGATCTTCATGACACCCTTCATCCGGGCATCCCAGAATTTTCCTGTTTCATCCTTCACGGTGTACCAACTCCCCGTTGATTTATAAACTGTTGCTTTCATATTGATTATCTCACTGTATTAGGGTTAAAAGTAACTCATTTTAAACGGGAACAGGGCTCCCGTATTACCCATATTCGTGATTGTACTGGTGAAAGAAATACTTAACCTTTACCCAAAATTAAACACACATGAAAAAGCTAATCCTACTGGCGTTGATCAGCAGTACTTGTTTTGTCCAACTAGTTGCACAAGACACTATCAAAAAGAAGAATAACACACTTACACCTGTTCAGCAGGAAAAATTAAAAATTGCGCCAAACAAAGACCTGGCAGTAAAAAACAATTGCTGTACCGTCAATCCCAACACCCTCACGGCCTGTGCACAAAGCTTGTTTCAGTCGTTTAAAAATTTAACTGCCGGCGTAGGTGTACGCAATTGTCATCCATCCTTAAACTTTCCCACGGTCAGCTATGCCATGCCCGAAAATTGTTTCTCCTGGCAAACCACTTCCGCCAGTATGGTCACATTCAGCAGTTTTTACATCCCGGCGACGCCCGAGTTCAGGGTGATCTGGGGCAGTGTACCCGGCAATTTTTCTTATTATGGTGCCTGTGCACCCGACCCCATCATTTTTCCGCATCCCGGCATCACAGAGAATCATGTATTCGGAGCTAAATTGATCAAACAATCGGATTACCGGGCTTTCACGGGATCACCAAAAGATTATACGACCATGGCAGCAGTGCCAGCGGTCCAGGTGGCAGATATCCAACAGATCCTGTCCGCATATGTAGAAGAAAATGGCGGATATATCAGTACCAGTGAAGCAGCCAACTATAATAATATGGCTTCTTCCAAAGGCATCGTGATGAATGTAAAACTTAGAACCGGGGCTTCGGTGCTTTGCTATATTATCAATAATTATGATGGTGCCGGTACGATCACCTGGAAAGAAAAGAACCCGGCCTGTGTGAGGTAATAAATCCATGGCAGGTTCTGCAGTAATAGTAGCTGCGGAACCTGCCCCCCATCAGGGAAAGCGCCGGAATACTGTAAAGCGTAAAATAATTTCAAGAAAGAGAAAAGCCAATGCGGCTAATACGAAAAGCAGGAATTTTTCTTCCGTGCGTTTGAAAGAAGTGATATCAATTTTTGATTTTTCCAGCGTATCGATCTGTTGATAGGTGTCTTTCAAACCGGCCTTATCCTTTGCCCGGAAATACTGACCGCCTGTTTCAGTGGCGATCTTTCGTAACAACGCTTCGTCGATAAAATCAATATTCGGATTTTTTTGGCTGGTTTTATTACCGGTGATCTCTACGATCGAAGAAGGCTGGGCTCCCATACCGATCGTATATACTTTCACACCCTGTATTTTAGCTATATCCAATGCAGTAAGCGGGTCAATCAGCCGGGTATCGGGTGCATCTTCCTTACCATCTGTTATCAGGATAATAACTTTACTCTTGGAGGGGCTTTTGCTCAGACGGTCCACTGCTGTGGCCAGGCCTTCCCCGATCACCGTCCCGTCCTTTAAAAAAGTACGGCTCTCCAATTTTTGTATCTGTGTGATCAAGGTATTGCGGTCGTTGGTCAGCGGGCACTGGGAAAAACTTTCACCGGAAAAGATCACCAACCCGATCCGGTCTACCGGCCTGCTTCGGACAAATTCTTCAGCCACTTCCTTGGCCACATCCATCCGCGACGGAGGAATATCTGTAGAACCCATACTCCCACTCACATCCATACAAAGCATGATATCGATCCCTTCTCCTTCCGAACGTTCTTCAGCACTCTTTTTTTGTGGCCGGGCCAGGGCAAGGATCAGGCAACTTAATGCCAGCAATCTTAACACAAATGGCAAATGACGAAACCTATTTTTCCAGGATGAAACAGTGAAAGCATGGGTCGTTGATACTTTTATGGTGGACTGGTTACGGCTATACTTTTTCCCGTACCACCAGAGCAATACCGGTAACAGAGCAAACAACCCGAAGAGCTCCGGGTACGCAAAGTCCATATTTTTAATATAGTTGTATAGCATAAGCCTGCAGCCCTAAAGGGGAGTTTTGGCCTCCGTTTTATCAATAACCATTATTGCTTTCTTTATTTCATTAAAACAATTTCCGTCATCCTCATTACCGGGAATGTACTTCGCAAATTTTACAAAATCACTAAGCCGCAACGATTGTGATAGTGTATCGAATTGCTCTTTCGGTAATTCCAGGTTCTTCAGTTGTACTACAAGATCGTCCGTTGTTTTTTGCAGAGACTGTATCCCTTTTTTCCTGAAAATATAGAGCCTGAAAATATCTGTGAGCTTTGAATGATATGTTTTGACATCCGGCTTGTTTTTTACTAGCTGTTCCAGTCCCTGCATCGCTTCTTCATATGCACTTAGCAGTGGTTTTGAAATAACCGGCGGAGTTGTTTTTTTCTTTCGCACTAAATAGAATACCAGCAATGCGATCAGTATAGCTCCGGCTGCTGCATACCACCACCAGGGTGTTCCTTTTTTGGGGTGAGCAACTTCAAGAATATCTTTTATATCGTGATACGCCTGATTTGGATCAAATTCGGAAAACACGACGTCGACGGGGATCGTATCTGTCTTTGCCTCCTTTGAAAGAATAAAAGAAGGAATTACCCAATGACCTGAATCAAAACTGGTAATCATGTAAACACCGGTAAAAGTCCGGCCGTCTTTCTTACTGGCTGAATCAATGACCGCCTCAGCAACGAACTCAAAATGTTCGATACTGTCAATAGCAGGAAAACTGGTTGCCGATCCTGCGGGCAGGTAAGCCTCGACCTTCAGTTGCAGGGGTTCGCCGATAAGAATTTTATTTTTATCAAGCACCGCTTTAATAGTAGCGCCATCCTGGGCCAGGACAAACTGAACAGCGCAAAAGGAAACAAGAAAAAGTATATATTTTCTGAAGATCATTATTAATTATCGATTCCTCCTGAGGAAGAATTTTTGCAGCACTTTTACATAATCCTCCCCGGTTTTTACATGCAGCAGGTCACAGCCTGCTTTTTTAAATGTTTGCGTACTGTATTCGGTCACCCGGAAAAACTCCTGTTCATAGCTGTAACGGACAAAGCTATTACTGCTATCCACCCATTTCGTGTTCCCGCTTTCTGCATCCTGCACTTGCAGTAAACCTGCATCCGGCAGCAGTTGGTCCATTGCATCGTATATCTTAATACCGATCACATCATGTTTCTTTCCGGCAATGCGCAATGCATCTTCATAGTTAGCATCAATAAAATCGCTGAGAATAAAAGCAATACTTTTTTGCTTGGTAGAATTATTAAAATACCGGAGGGCTTTACTGACAGCTGTTCCTTTTCCTTTGGGCTCCTTACTCAGCAGTTCCCGCACAATATACAATGCATGTTGCTTCCCTTTCTTGGGTGGAATATAGGCTTCCACCACATCACTGTAAAAGATCACACCTATTTTATCCGCATTGTTGACAGCTGAAAAACTCAATACAGCCGCTATCTCTGTAATAATATCTTTTTTTCTTGCATAGCGGGTGCCGAACAGGGAACTGGAACTGATATCCACCAGCAGCATAACTGTCAACTCCCGCTCTTCTTCAAATATCTTACTGTAGGGATGGCCGAACCGGGCTGACACATTCCAGTCGATAAACCGGATATCGTCACCGGCGGCATACTCCCTTACTTCCTTAAATGACATACCTTTTCCTTTAAAAGCACTGTGATATTCACCGGTGAAAAGATCAGTGGTGAGTTTCTTGCTTTTAATTTCAAGCTCCCGGACTTTTTTTATTATTTCTGCTGTAGTCAGCATTTAACAAGGTTGATCGTTGTTTGTTGGCCAATGACCGGCTAATATGTAACTGGTCATTTTAAATTTGATTTTTCGTAATAGCGGATTAGCCCATTTAATAATTGCATAGACTCTTTCCAGGCATCCGGTTTTTTGTAATTTGACATACGATGGTTTTTTTGCGTTCATAATAACTTTTAGTGTACATACCCGGCCAACGGCCATCCAAAGCCAGTCATCTTTTTACGGTACATTGATTTGTCTTAACACATCCTCGATCACATCTTCCACTTTTACGTTTTCTGCTTCCGCTTCATAAGTCAGCCCAATACGATGCCGCAACACATCTTTACAAATACTTCGTACATCTTCAGGAATGACAAATCCCCGTTTATTTAAGAACGCCTGCGCCTTAGCTGCCAATCCAAGGTTAATACTTCCCCTTGGAGATGCTCCGTAAGAAATCAGTGGTTTGAGTTTATCCAGTTTATACTGGTCGGGGTTACGGGTTGCGAAGACGATATCAAGGATATACTGTTCGATCTTTTCATCCATGTAGATCTGCCGGGTCAGGTCCCTGGCATTTGTTACTTCCTGGATAGATACTACCTGGTTGATGGTAGCAAATGCTCCCTGGATATTTTGCCTGAGTATTAATTGCTCCTCTTTCATTGTCGGATAATCTACCACCACTTTCATGATGAAGCGGTCCACCTGTGCTTCGGGTAGTGGGTAAGTGCCTTCCTGCTCAAGGGGGTTTTGTGTGGCCAGCACTAAAAAAGGTTCATCCAGTTTGTAGGTGGTATCACCGATCGTTACCTGTCGCTCCTGCATGGCTTCCAATAAAGCACTTTGTACTTTGGCCGGGGCCCTGTTTATTTCATCGGCGAGGATGAAATTGGCGAAAATGGGGCCTTTCCGGACCACAAACTCGTTTTTTTGTTGATTATAGATGAGGGTGCCAATCACATCTGCGGGCAAAAGGTCCGGAGTAAACTGAATACGGCTAAACCGGGCATGAATGGCCTGTGCCAGGGATTTAATCGTCAGGGTTTTGGCGAGTCCGGGTACCCCTTCCAGTAACACATGCCCATTGCTTAAGAGGCCAATCAATAACCTGTCCAGCATGTGATTCTGCCCGATAATAACATGGCCGATCTCCTCTCGTAGTTTATCGGTAAACTGACCGGCATGAACGATACGTTCATTCAATTGCCGGATATCTTCTGCGGTTTTTAACATGATTACTTATTAATTATAGTACAACAAATGAGTAATTATTCTGAAAATGATATGTTAGCACAAAGTTGATGCATTTTCCGCAGCCTGGCCTCCCTCTCTGAAGGAGTTGGACTGAGGGTGAGACACAAAATACGAACTTGCTGTATGCAAATTATTTGCCGTTATTATAAGTGGTAGAAAAAACGGCACCATTTTAGCGTATTTGTACCTTTTAAGACGAGGAAATAATCCTTATTTTAGCTCTAAATCCAACGATATATGAAAAAAAATATTTTCTACGTTACAGTTTGTTTTACAGCAGTTCTGTTTCTTTTGACTTCTTGTGAAAAGGAGAAAGATAATGCTCCACCTGCAAAAACAAAAACGGAGTTACTGATAAGTTCTCCCTGGAAATTTCAAAGCGCATCTGCTGCTGGGGTAGGCGATATTTCCGGAGTTCCTCAATTGGCTTGCTTCGTAGACAACACCCTAACATTTACCAGCCCAACAGCAGGAAATATAAACGAAGGATCCGTGGTCTGTTCACCAAGTACAGCAGGTGCATTTACCTGGAATTTTACAACGAGTGAAACTGTCCTTGTTTTATCAGGGCCACTAATACCCGGAGGAACCGGCACCTTTAATATTGTTTCCCTGAATGAAACAAACCTGGTCGTAAGTCAGTCTGTGAATTTTCCACCCCCCACTGTTATTACCATTACTTTTAAGCATTGATCATCCTCTCTTTAGAAGAAGATATATTTTCAGAAAAGCATCTCTTAACAGGATGCTTTTCTGCTTTTATCAACTCAGGTATTTTCCGACAATGGGCACTCTTCTCCCCACTCCAAAAGCTTTGGGTGAGATACGGATGATCGGGCAAAACTGGTTGCGCTTATATTCATTCATATTCACCATTTTTAAAACCCGGTCTACCAGTGCTGAATCAAAACCCTGGGCTTTAATAGCCGCGGGTCCCTGCCTTCTTTCAATATATTGATATAAGATTCTGTCGAGAATCGCATAGTCTGGTAAAGAATCCGCATCTTTCTGTCCCGGTCTCAACTCAGCAGAAGGAGGTTTAATAATGATATTTTTAGGTATGATCTCTTTATCCCGGTTGATATAATTAGCCAAGGCATATATCTGCATTTTATAACAATCACCCAGCACACCCAGCCCTCCGGCCATATCACCATATAAGGTACCGTAGCCTGTCGCCAGTTCGCTTTTATTGGAAGTATTCAACAGGATATAGCCAAACTTATTGGCGATAGCCATTAATAAATTACCTCTTGTCCGGGCCTGTATATTTTCCTCTGCCACACTAAAGGGCAGGTCTTTGTAAATGGGTTTTAGTTCTGTCAAAAAACTTTCATAGATATTTTTAATCGGTACAATATCATATGGATTGCCAAGGTTCTTACTTAATTGTTCTGCATCGCTTACTGAATGACCAGTTGAATACGGTGAAGGCATGAGGATGGCCCGCACATTTTCCTTACCCAGGGCTTCGCAGGCTAGTGCCAGGGTGACCGCACTGTCAATACCACCGCTGCTGCCCAAAATGGCTTTGGTAAAACCCATTTTGCTGAAATAATCTTTTATGGCCATCACAATAGCATTATAGATCTCCGCTGTACAAAGATGATAATCGAGCTCAGCAGGATTAAATTCAGCATCAGGTAAGTCTTTGGCCGGGATAAAGATAGGTTCAACAAAAGTTCCATCTTCTTTCAATTCAAAAATGGCCATGGCCTCTTCAAAAAGAGGAAGCTGCTGCACGAGGTTGGCGTTTTTATCGAAGACAAGAGAAGCACCATCAAAAACAATTTCCGTCTGGCTGCCCACGCAGTTGCAATACAGCATCGGCAATTTATATTTTGATGTATTCAATTTAACAATGGCTTTCCGGTCTTCCACATGCGTATAATCGAAAGGTGATGCAGATAGATTCAGCATGATATCCGGTTGCTGCTTCATCAGTTCATCCATAGGACAGTTACGGTACAGGGGATTGTCACCGAGATTCCAGATATCTTCACAAATCGTGATCGCCAATTTCTTTCCTTTGAACGTGATTACCTCCCAGTTATAGGCAGGTTCAAAATAACGGTTCTCATCAAAAACATCATAGTTTGGCAGGCAGGTTTTATGGGCAATGGCTTTTACTTCTTTTTCATAGAGAAAATAGGCTGCATTAAACAAATCCTTTCCTTCTCTTACCGGGTTTTTATCCGGTGCTCCCACCAGCACCGCGATCGTATCAGCATGCTGTTTTATTGTATCAATAGCCTGGTAGGATTTTGCGATAAAATCATCAAATTCTAAAAAATCCCGGGGCGGATAGCCACATACACATAATTCTGAAAACAGGACCAGGTCGGCTCCCTGCTGTTTTGCCCAGTTGATCCCTTCAATGATCTTACGGGTATTTTCTTCAAAATTTCCGATATGATAATTCTGTTGTGCTAGGGCGATCTTCATGACACAAATTTATGATAAAATAAAGGGAACAGCGATTTGTCAGGGCCTGGTTAGCAGCCTGTCTGCAGTCATCAGCCAGCTTATCATATCTTCGCCAACAACATCTTTTTCAACTTTTCGTTATTAACCATCATGAAAAAAATAGCTATCCCCCTGCTGTTGTCAGTTGTTTTCTTTGCCTGTAATAACAAGAAACAAAACACCCCCGATGTGGATGACATCAAGGTGGACATTAAACTGGAACGGTTTGACCGGGATTTTTTTGCTATTGACACCAATAATGTCTGGGCCGGCTTAACCAGCCTCAATAAGAAATATCCTTCGCTCACTGGTATTTTTCTTCAAAATATCCTGGGCCTTGACAGCGCTTCTGCTGTAACCGGTGTTAAAAGTTTTATCAGCATGAGTGGGGGTTTATATGATACCGTAAATACAGTTTTCAAAAAAACGGATGACATTGAAAAGGATTTTAAAAAAGCTTTCCAGTTTGTAAAATATTACTTCCCAAACTATAAAATACCCTTAATCGCCACGATTGCAGGTCCCGTGGATGCCATGGCACAGGCTGACTCAGGGCCCACACCCGATTTCCTGGGACCTGATTTTTTGGGTATCAGCCTGCAATTTTATTTAGGAAAAAAATTTTCAGTTTATAACGACCCTTTCTTTATCGAAAATGTAGCACCGGGTTATCGCAGCCGCCGTTTTAGCAAAGAGTATATCATCGGCGATGCCATGCAACTGATCGTGAACGATATGTTCCCCGATAAAAGTGGTAGCAAGCCGCTGATTGAACAAATGATTGAAAATGGAAAACAATGGTATTTACTGGATCAGTTTTTGCCTGACAATGCCGATTCTATTAAAACAGGCTATACTAAAAAACAACTTGACTGGTGCCAGGAAAACGAGGGTTTGATATGGAGTTATATTGTAAAAAATGAAGATCTGAACTCGCTCAATCCTGCTATTATTCAGACGTATATTGGCGAAGGGCCCTTCACCCAGGGTTTTTCACAGGAACTTTCTCCGGGGAATATCGGGCAGTGGATCGGCTGGCAGATCGTTAAAAAATTTGTTAGCAAAAATCCGGGTATGAAACCGGAAGAAGTGATGAAAAAAGCTGCTACCAGCATACTGGCTGAAGCGAAGTATAAACCTAAATAGCAATTTCCGGAAATGGCCAGGTAACAAACTGGCAGGTTGTATGTTCCAACAGCTGTTAGTGTAAATATGCCTGTTTGAAACTGTTTCGTACTGCAACTACTATTTTGCCGCATATCTTCCACAGTCCCCCATTCCCGCTGATAATTTTCATATTTTTGCAGCCGCATGAAATCACTCACCGCTACGCTTACTGACCCGGTCTATATACCCAAAGAAAAGTTCAGCCTGTACGATAAATTCTGGCTGCGCATCATGAATGATAAAAGGGATTTACCTTTTATTTATTTACTCACTACTATTCATCTATTGGTGGTGCCGGTAGCGATTCTTTTATTCACTCCTGTTTTAACAGGTTGGTGGTGGTGGGCTGTTGCCATTCCTTATTTCTACGTGTCGCAATTTTATTTCAAAGGCAGTTTCGGGTTAATGTTTCATTGCCTTTGCCATAGAAAAATGTTTAAAGCTCCCTATCAAAAGCCATTGAGTGGTTATATTACCTGGATTATTTGTCCCTTGTTTGGCCATGCCCCGGAAGGCTATTTCAGTCACCACATGGGTATGCATCATATAGAAAATAATTTGCCCGATGATACCAGCAGCACCATGGCTTATCAGCGGGATAGCGTAAAAGGCTTCCTTGCTTATTTCTTTAAATTCATTTCAGTTGGGGTTATCAATACCATCCGTTATCTATTTACCCGCAAAAGAAAAAAACTATACCAGCGGCTTACGGTTGGTGAATATATTTACCTGGCATTCTGTATCGGTATGTGCTTTGTTAATTTAAAAGCAACCATGCTGGTGTTTATCGTTCCGTTGCTATTTGCCCGGTTAGTAATGATGCTGGGTAACTGGACACAGCATTCTTTTATCGACAGTAAAGACCCAGAGAATTTGTACACGAGTTCGATCAACTGTATCAATACCGTTTACAATCATAAATGCTGGAATGATGGTTATCATATTGTCCATCATCTTCGCCCTGGTATGCATTACACCGAAATGCCTGCCGAATTTATAAAACGTAAAGACGAATTTGCTGCCAACAAAGCCATCGTGTTTGATGGCATTCACTATCTCCACATTTTTACCTGGCTGCTGACCAAACGATATGATAAGCTGGCAGACAACTTAGTCAACATTAATGGCAATATGTTTCAATCGAAAGAAGAAGCGATTGCATTGATGAGAGAGAGAACGAGGAAAATAAGTTCCTGAACCCGGTCCCTATCCTTCGGTAAACTCAGAGGGAAATTAGGTTAATGATTGGGTAATATTCACCTTATTTTGCATAGAATGGTTTTCTCTTTTTCACAAAATGTCTAATTATCACAATTAGGCAAAACAGCCAGATTAAGCAATTGTATACTAATGCAAAAAGGAGTCTATCATCAATTTGAATTGTCTGTGGTGATGATTTTGAGTTTTTAATTGGATAGAAGTTATCATACAAAAAAAACTTAACTGGAAACTCTTCAAATACATAAATAAAAATTATTGAAACTGGTATGTATGCAACAGCATATGGAAACAGTTTGTCGATTCCTTTTTGATAAATCTGATTCTTTAAAAAAATTCTTTTTAGAAATATTCCTAAAAGGAATGTAGTACTTATTAGTATTAAAAAATCGTATGGCGGAAAAGCGATTCTCAAAATTTCATACTTAAAATAATTAGTTAGATAATTGTTCTGTTGATTAAGCCTGCCTCAAATTTAATTTATCTTCAACAGTAAAGAAATCGTAGCCGAGCAGCGAAAAGAATCCTGAAATATGCAACGGAATAAACTTGATCCGTATTAATATCGCTGGCTTCTAAGTAAAAAAACTGCTATAAGAAATTATAAAAGTGATTGACTGTGGGGTCTAATTCTTCCCTTTAGGGGGACAGGGGATGTCTTAATTATTCTTCATCGGCACGATCATCTCAAAAGATGGGATGCTGACCGTGAACATTTTTTTGCTGTTCAGGTTTTCCATCTGGTAAGTCCCTTTCATCCGGCCCATTTCGGTGCGGAGATTACACCCGCTTACGTATTGATAATTTTCTCCCGGCAGGATCGTGGGTTGAATTCCTACCACCCCTTCCCCTTCTACTTCCCGGTGGCTGCCATTACTGTCAAAAATAAACCAGTGACGCCTGTGGAGTTTTACGGAAAAGGCATTATGATTTTCCAGCACAACCCGATAGGCAAACATGAACTCTGATTGCAGTGGATTACTATAATCAGCCTGGTAGAACGTTTCTACACTCACCTTCACCCCTTCTGATAGCATGCTGGTCATGTGATAAAAATAAACAAATTGCGGCAGATCCCAAGTAAATGGGGATTTATAGGTAAAGCAGGTAGGTTTAAAACTCACCCGCTTTTACTAAAAAAATATTGGGTATGCGATTATATTTCGCATTCAGTTAAACAAGCAGGGCTTAATTTTGCTGGCAGCTTTGATAATTCAAAGTGTCAAAAATTTAATATATGAAAATAGCTGTTGCAAAAGGAGATGGAATTGGCCCGGAAATAATGGAAGCCGTATTAAAGATCTTTTCAGCCAATCATGTTACGCTGGAATATGAATTTGTAGAAATGGGCAAATGGGTGTTTGACAAGGGTTTTAATAATGGTATGACACCGGAAGCCAAAGTAACGATCGAGGCACTGGGATTACTTTTTAAAGGGCCGATGGAAACGCCAAAGGGAAAGGGCGTAAAAAGCATTAATGTAACAGCCCGTAAAACCTGGAATACCTTTGCCAATAAAAGAGATTTCAGAACATTGCATGGGGTTGATACCGTTTTTAGTAAAGCCGGAATACCCATTGATATAACCGTAGTCAGAGAGAATATTGAAGATACCTACGGTGGTATTGAACATATGCTCACCCATGATGTGGCACTCAGCCGACGTTTTATTACCCGGCCCGGAAGTATGCAGGTGATTCGTTACGCCTTTGAAATGGCAAGGCAAAAAAAAACACGCCGCATTACCTGTGTGCACAAGGCTAATATCATGAAGATCACAGATGGCTTATTCCTCGAGTGTTTCCAGGAAGTAGCAAAGGAATACCCGGAGTTAAAATCGGATGATATCATTGTGGATGACCTTTGTATGAAACTGGTGACCCGGCCCGACCTCTTTGATGTGCTGGTGCTGACCAATTTACAAGGAGATATTGTTTCCGATCTCTGTGCTGGCCTGGTAGGAGGTTTAGGTTTTGCCCCTTCTGCCAATATCGGGGACCATATTTCCATTTTTGAAGCAGTACATGGTACGGCACCAGATATTGCAGGGAAAAATATTGCGAATCCCACTGCTCTTTTATTAAGCGGCCTTGCCATGCTCCGTCACCTGGGTCTTACCGAAAATGCTTCTGTTATTGAGAATGCATTGCTTTATACCCTTGAAAATGGTACACATACCGGCGATTTTGGTGATAAAACAAAACCTGCTGTGAACACCACCGCATTTGCAGAAGCCATCATCAGCAATTTTGGCAAAAAGCCTGAGATTGGTGCCCGGGAAATCATTCCCAATAAACCCGGTACTCCCACACCGTTGAAGTTGGAAACAAACCCTATGATGATCTCCAAAGAAAGTGAGCCCGAAACCATCGTCGGGGTGGACCTGTTTATTGAAAGTGGTGAGCAACCCACCGTGATCGCCGAAAAATGCAAACGGCATGGCGGGGTAAAATTCAATCTCATCAATATCAGCAACCGCGGCACACAGGTGTGGCCGACTGGTTCTGTTTATACCAACCTGGTTAATCAATATAATGTCCGTTTTGAAAGTATTGACGATGTGCCGTTGAATCAGCAAGACGTGATCGGCCTCTACGTAAGCATGAGCGGAAATTTCAAGATATGCTCTTTTGAATTGTTGAATAGCTGGGGAAAAATGAAAGGATACTCACAAGCGCAAGGGCAGTAACAGTTTTGGTTTATTGTTACCGCTCTGTGGAATTTCTTTAAAGAGTATTGTAATTTACATGTTCGAACATAACCATACACAATAAACTCCAGACTATAAATTTATCACATGCCGCTCGAAACATTGAAATATACAAACGACGAAGTCACCGTTGTATGGAAACCCAAAGCCTGTATCCACTCCACCATTTGCTGGAAGGGTTTGTTAGAAGTCTTTAATCCCAAAGAAAAGCCGTGGATCAAAATGGAGGGAGCTACAACAGAAAGAATTATCGAACAGGTTCGCCAATGTCCAAGTGGCGCCTTAAGCTATTACCTGAATGCAGCAGCAGCTGAAGAACCCGCAGACAAGGTCGTGGCAGAAGCAGCCAAGGTCATCAAAGTGGAAGTAAAACCTAACGGGCCTTATATTATCAATACGGAATGCCTTATCGTACATAGCGATGGCCGGCAGGAAACAAAAACCGGGACAGTGACTTTGTGCCGCTGTGGTTTTTCAGCTAATAAGCCTTATTGCGATGGCAATCACCGGAAGGTTGGATTTGAAGGGTAGTACTTATAATTCCTCAGGAAAGCATCGTATGACAGAGCCGGGAACGGGATGCTATATTTTTTTAGTCTGCTTATAGCCATTCTTAATCAACCATTGCAACACTTTTTCCCGTTGATCCCCCTGCACGATGATCTCTCCGTCCTTCGCAGAGCCGCCTGTGCCACAAAATGATTTTATTTTTTTGCCCAGGTCTTCCACGTCTTCTACTTTACCAACAAACCCATTGACTAAAGTAACAACTTTACCTGCCCGGTGTTTGGCATCTAATCGCACTTTCAGTTTCTGTTGTGCTGGTGATACGGTTTCAGCAATTGACTGTTCTTCTTCGAAAGAAAAATTCGGATTCGTGCTATAAACGAATCCCCGTATATCAGGTTTACTTTTTTTATTCATTGTAAATCGCTAAATTTTAGGAGGTTAAAGCCCCGCCTGCGGAGGGGTTGGGGAGGCTTTCAAACTCAGATCCAAACTCTTTGCCTGGTGTATCAATGCACCTACACTTACATAATCCACACCAGTCTTTGCATATTCCTCAATATTCTCCAGGTTGATACCACCACTGGCTTCAGTTTCAAATTCCTTACCGATCAGTTGTACAGCCTCTTTTATTTGTTCAGGCTGAAAGTTATCCAGCATGATGCGAAATACTTTTCCCTTCCCCATGGCCAGTACTCTTTTCACATCATCGATGCTTCTTGTTTCTACTTCTATCTTCAAACCTGGTCTGAAGGTTTGCACATAAACAGCGGCTTTATCTATAGCCTTTTCAATACCACCACAATAATCAATATGATTATCTTTTAGCATGATCATATCGTACAAACCAAACCGATGATTCACACCTCCCCCGATTCTCACTGCCTCTTTTTCCAGCAAACGAAAATTTGGCGTCGTCTTGCGGGTATCCAGTAACTGTGTTTTATATCCCTTTAATTTATCCGTATACTGTTTGGTCAACGTGGCGATCCCGCTCATCCGCTGCATACAATTCAGTACAACCCGTTCACATTGCAAAATAGTATGCACCAATGCTGTTACTTCGAAAGCTTTTTCACCATACTGCATGTCATCACCATCCTTTTTAAAGGCTGTAAAAACAGCTGAAGGATCCTTATAGCTGAATATTTTTTCAGCCACCTCTATACCTGCCAGCACACCATCTTGTTTTATTTTCAGTACCGCTTTACCTCTAGCCGCAGGATCAATACCCGATAAGGTAGAATGGTCACCATCGCCGACATCTTCTTTCAGGGCTTCCTCAATCAGGTGCTGTAACTGTGTCTCAAAACTCATAGCCACAAAAATACTACTTCATACCCTTTGAAACCCGGTTAGCCAGGACATAAAAAAGCCTCCCTGTTGTTACAGGAAGGCTTTACAGTTATTTAACTACGTTACTCGATTGACTGGAAGCGGATCTCTTTTACCACTTCCTTACCGTTCTTTACTTTCATAAAAACGTTGGTCCGGAAATTACCGGCATTGGTTTGCAGGGTACCGATACAAAAGTGCCCGCTGGGCGAATCGCCTTTGTGTTTAAGTTCGAATCCTTTTACCCCATTATTACCAAAAAAATCTTTTACAATCAGCTGAGCTTGTGCCTTGCTGTAGTTATCGCTTTTGTCGGGCAGGGTGATTTCAACACTTTGATCAAAGAACTCTGACAACTGGGCAGAGTTACCGGAACGCAAAGCGCCGATGACTTCATCTATTCCTTTCTGGGCTGCTATAAAAGAAGAAAACAGCAGAACGGAACTGAGCAGCAGAGTTGATAATAAGTGTTTCATAACAAAATAGGTTTTCACAGGAGATTAATCTAAAAACATGCCACAGTAAAAGCTGGCTTTATATTGGATACTAAACTACTAAAAACCAGCAGTTTTTCCGCTTTCCGGCTCGCAAATAGGGGAATTGAATGTAGTTTTACAGGGTACGGATGGGCATTTGCCCCCTGAAAATGAATGTATTTGTACTAATTATAAATTGTTATTAAAAATATGTCAGCGAAAAAAATCATTCTGGTCATTATGGACGGTTGGGGATTGGGAAAAGTTGCTTCTTCGGATGCTATTCAACATGCCAATGTGCCTTTTACAAGTTCTTTATATGCGAAATACCCTAACACAACACTGGTCACCTGTGGTGAAGCCGTTGGCCTGCCAGAGGGCCAGATGGGTAATTCCGAAGTGGGGCACCTCAATCTGGGAGCCGGCCGGGTCATTTACCAGGAATTACAACGGATCAATGTAGCCGTTCGGGATGGCTCGCTGGCCAAAAATGAAATTTTCCTTGCTGCCATCCAGGCTGCCAAAAAAAACAATAAACCGCTTCACCTGCTGGGCCTCGTCAGCGATGGCGGTGTTCACTCACATATTAATCATTTAAAAGCCATGATCGATGTGTGCAAAGCAGAGGGATTGCAGGATGTTTTTATCCATGCGTTTACAGATGGCCGTGATTGTGATCCCAAAAGTGGGTTGAGATTTATAACGGAATTACAACGGCATTTAAATTCATCTGTTGGGAAAATAGCAACCGTTAGCGGGCGCTATTATGCCATGGACCGGGATAAACGATGGGAAAGAGTGAAACTGGCCTACAACGCCCTTGTCAACGGTAGGGGTGAAAAAGCAACCGATGCTATTGCAGCTGTAGAAAATTCGTATGCGAAAAATATTACGGATGAGTTTATTCTTCCTACGGTTGTGGTAGATGAAGGCCAGCAACCGCTGGCCACTATTAAAGATGCTGATGTGGCCATCTGTTTCAATTTTCGCACGGACCGGTGCCGGGAGATTACACAGGTACTTACCCAAACAGATTTTGCGGAATTTGGTATGCATAAATTATCGCTTCATTATACCACGATGACAGAGTATGATCATACCTACCAGCATGTCAACGTTATTTTCGAAACAGACAATTTGAATAACACGCTGGGAGAGGTCCTGGAACAGAAGGGGTTAAAGCAGATAAGAGCCGCCGAAACAGAAAAGTATCCGCATGTTACTTTCTTTTTCAGTGGAGGCAGGGAGAAGGCCTTTGAGGGAGAAAAAAGGATCATGATGCCTTCTCCAAAAGTAGCCACTTACGATATGCAACCGGAAATGAGTGCTGTTGAACTGACAAACGCTTTAATTCCCGAAATAGTCGCACGGTCATTCGATTTTTGTTGTCTCAATTATGCCAATACCGACATGGTAGGACATACCGGTGTTTGGACGGCTGTTATCAAAGCTGCTGAAACAGTTGATAAATGCGTGGAAACAGTTGTTACAGCCGGGCTGCGAAATGGGTACACGATCTTTTTGACAGCTGACCATGGGAATGCGGATTATATGATCAACGAAGACGGCTCACCTAACACGGCACATACGTTGAACCTGGTCCCTTTCTTTATCATTGATAATAGCTGGAAAGGTAAAATTCAACCGGGCAAACTGGGTGACCTGGCTCCCACCATTCTAACGATGATGGAGGTTGCAATTCCCAAAGAAATGACGGGTAACATTTTAATTGCCACCCCATAACTTTAAAACTAAACCCCTTGACTATGTTTAGAAAAATCATGGTGTTCCTATTAGCAGCATTAGTTGTCATCCAATTCTTTCATCCAAAAAAGAATAAGGCCGAAGGGCTACAGCCGAATTACATCGGCAACAACTTTGCTATTCCGGCCAATGTAAAAACGATTTTAGCCAAAGCTTGCAATGATTGCCATAGTAACAATACCCGTTATCCCTGGTATGCTAAACTGCAGCCTGTACATTGGTGGCTGGATAAGCATATTAAAAAGGCAAAGAAAGAAATTAATTTCGATGAGTACGCAAATAAAAGCCTCCGTTACCAGTTCCACAAAATGGAGGAGATGATTGACATCATAAAGGATGGTGAAATGCCCCTGAATTACTATACCTGGAACCATAAAGCTGCCCGGCTATCAGAGGAAGAGAAAGGAAACCTTATTGGCTGGGCCAACAGCGTCATGGACACCATGAAGACAAAATACCCCATCGACAGCCTGATCAGGAAAAAATAGCCTTAACTTGGTGGCTGATTTTTTCCAACTTGAGAACTGCACCTAAAAAGATAACAAGCTTTGTATTTATCCTGCTCGGGTTTGCCCCCTTGTTGTTTGTCATTTTCTTTAGTATTCAAAAACAAGCTATCCGCCACCGGATGAAAGAACGGCTCGAACAACAATCATTGCACAGCATAACGCTCGCAGATCAGGAAATTCAGTGGGTTAAACAAGGAAAAGAGATATGGGTACACGGCAAAATGTTTGATATAAAATCCACCGTAAATCGGAACGGGAGAACCACTTTTTATGGCCTCTTTGATGAAGAGGAGACCATGCTTAAGAAAAAATTCAATGAAGGCTGGAAGAAAAAAATGTCAGAACAAAATCGATTGCTCGGTCAGCTCTTTCAAAGCCTCCAGCACATTTACTTTGTTCCGGTAGCTGATATCGCTTTCCTTTTTGATAAGCAACATTATACATTTCCTCTATCGGCTCCCAAGCTACTGAGCCAGTTCAAAACCATACCCACTCCCCCACCACAGGTTTGATTACAGCTTTTATTGATTGATCAAAAAATTATGTAATCAAAAAAACTTATGTATGAGAAAGTTCGCATTGCTTTCAGCATTGCTATACCTAACTGTGTGTGCAATAGCACAGGAAGATACTACCAGTGAAAAAAATCTTGATGAAGTGTTGGTATTTTCAAACAAGTTTGCCGAGAAAAAAAAGAACCTGGCACAAAAAATTGATGTAATTAATGCCAGTACTATTGCAAAATTTAATAGCCAGAATACCGGTGATTTACTAATTAATTCCGGTAATGTATTTGTACAAAAAAGCCAGCAGGGAGGTGGTAGCCCGGTCATACGGGGATTTGAAGCCAGTCGCGTATTACTGGTAGTGGATGGCATCCGGATGAATAACGCTGTATTCAGGGCGGGTCACCTTCAAAATGCAATCACCGTTGATCAAAACATGCTGGAAAGGGTCGAAGTAATTTACGGCCCCGCTTCTACGATGTATGGCAGCGACGGCCTTGGTGGAGTGATTCATTTCAGAACCAAATCTCCATTATTGTCAACGAGTAGTAAATTGAAAGTTGCGGGTAGTGCCTTAGTCCGCTACAGTTCAGCCAATGAAGAAAAAACAGGTCATGCAGACATTAGCCTGGGGGGCAAAAAAATAGCCTGGTTACAGTCGTATACTTACAGCGATTTTGGTGATATGAAAATGGGCAATAACTACAAGAGTAAATATCCCGATTTCGGCCGGCGGTCAAAATATATTAAACGGATTAACGGAATTGACTCTGTTGTAACAAATAGTGATGACAGGATACAGCGTTACTCCGGTTACAAACAGTGGGACATTACCCAAAAACTGCTGTTCCGGCAAAATGATAAACTATCCCATAGCCTGAATTTTCAATATTCTAATTCAAGCGATATCCCGAGGTATGACCGTTTACAGGATACACGAAATTTTGGCGGCAGTATCGGTACAACATTGCGCTATGCTGAATGGTTTTACGGCCCGCAAACAAGGTTGATGACTGCTTATGAGTTGAATGCCGGTCCCGTTGGTTTTTTAAGTGATCTGAAAATAAACCTTAACTACCAGGATATTAAAGAGAGCCGTCAGCAACGGGAATACCGCCGGTATGACCGGTTTGACAGCCGAAGGGAGCATATAAAAGTTATGGGCTTTATCATTGACGGAAGAAAAGTAAGGAATAATAACGAGCTAAATATTGGAATTGACGGACAGTTGAATGATGTAAAATCAGTGGCTGACCGTACAAACCTTACTACTGGTGCCGTAACAAAACTTGATACCCGCTACCCCGATGGTAAGAATAAAATGAATTATTTCGGTTTATATGCGCAACACCTGTTGAAAATGAAAAATGGCAAACTGGTGCTCAATGACGGGATCCGTCTGCAAGCAGTGAGCCTTCATTCAACTATTGTTGATAATTCCTTTTTCAACCTGCCCGTTACAGATATTAAACAAACGCCCTTTGCCGTAACCGGTAATCTTGGCCTGGTATATATGCCCGTAACAAGTTTCAGAATTACCGGCAATCTCTCATCTGGTTTCAGGGCTCCGAATGTGGATGATGCCGTGAAATTATTTGAATCAAGTACGGCCACGAAAAGAGTGATCATTCCAAATGCAGATATCAACCCTGAATACACGTATAATTTCGACCTCGGTATAACAAAAACTTTTCATGATATCGTAAGGCTCGAAATAACCGGGTTTTATACCATCTTCAATAATGCTATTGCATCGGCTCCTTTTAAATTAAACGGGCAGGATTCAATCGTGTATAACGGTGTTATGAGTGCCGTATATACCAGTCAAAACGTAAACAAAGCATATGTAAGTGGGTTCAATGCAAGATTAAGAATTGATGTGAGTAAAAAAATAGCCTGGGATAATACGTTCAGTCATACGTATGGCAAGTACAAAAATCCTACCGGCACCAAAAAACCATTGGATCACGTACCGCCGGCGTTTGGTAAAAGCAGTCTTTCTTATACTGGTAAAAAAATCAATACTGAAGTTTACGGGATGTTTAATGGATGGAAAAAAATTAAGGATTATAATCCTGATGGTGAAGATAACGGACAGTATGCCACCGCTGATGGCATGCCGGCCTGGTTTACCATCAATTGGAGAGGTAGTTATGCCTTTACAAAAAATCTAACCCTGCAAGCAGGTGTGGAAAATATCAGTGACCGGAATTACCGGTATTTTGCCTCAGGTTTTTCTGCCCCTGGCAGAAATTTTATCATTGCACTCCGCGCCGGATTCTAAAATAAAGGCCTTTACTTTTTCTTATGAGCAATACAACAAGCTAAATTGCTCCGGTGTTTCCGTTGGCATCACCAGATGATTGCGGTTTTTTTATTTGCTTTTTTTCTGGTGATATCCGTTACGGGTTTGTTGCCCGGGTAAAAAAACAAACCGGCATATTAGCCCCGTCCCCTGTCTTCCCTTATTTATACTGATCATGCTGGTTTTGTTTGTCCCGGGCAGCAACCGGGTGTCTCTTCAAAACGGGAAACCCGCGTATAATCCCGCTTCAACGGGAAAACTCCTCGTTTTTAGTTCCAAATTTTACATTTTGATGCAGCAATCGTACAGGAAATTTGTCTAAATTACAGGCAACCAAAGGAAATTATGACGGAGGAAGCCATTTTAAAAGGTTGTTTGAATAATGAAACTACCGCCCAACGGGAGCTGTACAACAGGTACAGCCCTAAAATGCTGGCTGTATGTTTTCGTTTTGCACACAACCGGGAAGATGCTGAGGATATGCTCCAGGAAGGTTTTATAAAGGTGTTTCTACAGATACACACGTTTGAAAACCGTGGGGCATTTGAAGGCTGGATCCGCAGGATAGTGGTACATACCTGTATCAATATTCTGAAAAAGAATAAAAAGTTCAATGAAAGTGTAGACATCATTCACGCCACCGGGGTGCAGGTAAGGGAAGAAAGTGTGCCGGCCATTATTCAGGCCAAGCAGGTGGTAGAATGTATCAGGATGTTGCCGATTGGCTACAGAACAGTATTGAATCTCTACGCAGTGGAGGGTTACAGTCACCGGGAGATTTCTAATATGCTGGACATCGAGGAAAGCACCAGCCGCAGCCAGTACACCCGGGCCAAAGCTATGTTAGAAGACATTTTAGTACGGAAGAGAATATTACAGAAACCAAAACAACAAACCGATTGGCTTGCTGCCGTCAGCCAGCGATAAAATTTTAAACCGTATCCTTAATTGACGACTGGTTATGGAGAATAGATTTAACAATAACAGGGACTTTGAGTATTTTGTAAAACAAAATGCTGATCAATACCGGATGTTCCCGTCTGAAAAAGTGTGGAAGGGTATTCAAAACACCCTTCATACCCGCAGACGGTGGTATGGCATCGGCCTTGGTTTATTGATTCTGACCACCGGAGTAGTTACCTGGGTAATGTTAACCAACTCCGGAAAAAACAGGCAGGTAGTAACTACCATTCCTGAAACGATTGTGCAGCAACCGGCTCCTGAAATGAAGCAAAAGCCAGCTGTGGAGATTGCTCCGGTAAAAACGAGCCCGGCACCGAATAAGATTTCTTTTATTGCTACTTCTTCAACAATTCAAAAAGATCTCTTTATTACTGATAATATTGTTGATGCCGGCATCAACAATATTAATATGGAAACTCCGGTCATTGCATACAACGACCCTGCCGCTCTTGTAAAAGAAGATATCATTTACAGGCCGAAAACCTTATTAAAGACTTCCCCGGTTCCAAGGCAAGTGATCAATAAAATACCGGTGAATAGTACTTTCAGCTCGGTTCCGGTACAGGACTACTCATTTACTTCTGCAAAAACCAATATAGTGTTTACCAAAGAATCCACCAGCATCGGAGAAGAGAAATCAACAAAAGATAAAAACGATATTTACCCCCTGAGCATTGAAAGTGTAGTCAACTCCTATATTCAAATTCGTAAAAAGAGAAAAACCTCTTTACAGGTGTATGTCACTCCTACCATCAGCTACCGCGCCCTGAGAGAAAATAAAGCATTTATCAATTCAGCCCGCAATGCTGTCATTTCGGCCAATGGAGGTCCGCCTAACACTACTAATTACACCACCGATATCAACAGTATTGTTACCCATAAACCGGATATCGGTCTGCAAATGGGTTTTTCTGCCGGGTTCCCCCTCTCTAAAAATCTGAACTTTATCGGCGGTCTTCAATTTAATGTAAGTAAATATGACATACAGGCTTTCTCCCACCCGGCTGAAGTGGCCACTATTGCCCTGAGCAACCCTTACGGAGGCACCAATACAGTATCTGCCCTGACCAATTACCGCAATGCTGGTGGATATAAAGCAGACTGGCTGCATAATCTTTATTTCACAGTCGCCGTACCGTTGGGTCTTGAATTAAAATTAATGGGTAAAAGGAAAACATATGTAGGCGTTAGCGGAACCGTTCAGCCTACTTATATTCTGAGCAACCGGGCTTATCTTCTTTCTACTGATTATAAAAATTATGCGGAAATCCCTTCCCTTATCCGTAAATGGAATATCAACACCGGGTTTGAAATGTTTGCCGGCTATTCTACAGGTAAGCTAAAATGGAGAATTGGCCCGCAGGTCCGCTACCAGGTCATGTCAAGTTTTGTAAAAAAATATCCTGTCCAGGAACATTTGTTTGATTTTGGTTTGAAATTGGGTCTCATGCTCAATAAATAAACCACCGATACTAACTGCTCTCTGCTTCAACTATCCCGTGTAGCTCAGGCCATACGGGATATTTGTTTTGACACCCTTTCCTCTTCGGCTTTTGCATTATTTTTACGCTATGAAAAATTACCTGGGCGTATTATTTTCTTTTTGTCTGATATCAGCAGCCTGTAAACAAAAGGAGAAACAGGCAGATAAGAATTTTATTTCCGTTGTGTCGTTGATCAAAAAACAAGTCGCCCATGTGGATACGGCCCTTTATTCCATTATGAAAGTGGTATACTTCGATAGCCTTCACAGCGACACCCAATATATTCCTAGGGAACAGTTTGCTGAAGTGGCGAAAGAGTTCCTGGATATCCCGGACCTGTCGGATAAAAAAGTAGCAGCCCGGTATAAAGAAGACCCTGCCATACATGACCAGCTGCTGAACCGTGTTATCATCACCTATACACCAATAAACCCTGAAAAAGAAGAAGTAAAAAGACAGGAGCTGCTGGCAACCCCGCTGGCAGGTGAAGATGCCAAAGTGAATAATATTATTATCATTAGAGAGATCAGTAACCGGGACAGTTTTTTGCAGAAAAAGATGCTGTGGCAAATGGATAAAAGCTTCCAGGTGGTGACCAGGAGTCAGAAACCCGGCCAGCCGGAAATAACCAGTACAACCAAAGTGACCTGGAATGAGGACCCCAACCAATGACAGGCGAAGATTTTCAACATATTGCTGGGACCATTCCCAAACAACCGGGGATCTATAAATACTTTGACAGTAAGAATGAGCTATTGTATGTAGGCAAAGCCAAGCATCTCCGCAAACGGGTGAGCTCCTATTTCACCAAAACATTCACCAGTTATAAAACGCATGAACTGGTTCAGCGAATTGACCGGATCGAATTTATGATCGTCAATTCCGAACAGGATGCTTTCTTATTGGAAAATACGCTGATCAAGCAATTTCAACCCCGGTTCAATATCAACCTGAAGGACGACAAGAGCTATCCTTTCATTGTGATCAAAAATGAACCATTTCCGAGAGTATTTCTGACACGGCGAAAGATTGATGACGGCTCTGAATACCTCGGCCCCTACACCTCTGTAAAACGGGTAAGGGAGTTAATGGAATTCATCAAACAAACGATCCAGCTGCGCAACTGTTCGCTCAACCTGACGGATACTAATATCAGCAAAGGAAAATTCAAGGTTTGCCTTGAATATCATTTAGGCAACTGCAAAGGACCCTGTGAAGGATTGCAAACAACCAATGATTATAATGAAGACCTGTCACAACTCAAAAACCTCCTGCGGGGAAACCTGGCACCGGTGATCCGGCATTTTAAAGAGGAGATGAAAGGACATGTTGCCGCATTAGCTTTTGAAAAAGCAGAATTGGTAAGAAAGAGAATAGAGTTTCTGGTGAACTACCAGTCCCGCTCAGTAGTGGCCAATAGCCGGGCAGGTGATATGGATGTGTTTGCCATTCTCAAGGAAAAAGAAGTGGCATATGTCAACTACCTGATGATCCGCAACGGAGCCATCATTCAAACACAGACCAATAAAGTGGAGGCCCAGCTGGATGAAAGCCTGGAAGAAATACTGAGCTTCTCGGTAGCACAGCTCCGTACCACTTTCCTAAGTGATGCCAAAGAGATCATCGTGCCCTTACCCATCGAGTACCCGCAGGATGAAGTGACCGTAACAGTACCTAAGGGCGGCGACAGGAAGAAGCTGCTTGATCTATCCCAAAAAAATGTACAGCACTTTATTGAAGAGATCAGAAGCAAAGAACGCCTTCAGCTACATATCAAAAGCCCGGATAAGCTGCAACTGCTGGAACAATTGAAGCAGGACCTGCAATTGAAGGAGCTGCCCGTTCATATTGAGTGTTTTGATAATTCCAATTTTCAGGGCAGCTACCCTGTTTCGGCAATGGTTTGTTTTAAAAACGGGGAGCCCAGTAAAAAAGATTACCGGCACTTCAATGTAAAAACGGTGGAAGGGATCAATGATTTTGCCACGATGAAAGAAGCGGTTGGCAGACGCTATAAAAGGCTGAAAGAAGAAGCGCAGCCTTTTCCGCAGCTGATCATCATTGATGGCGGCAAGGGGCAACTAAGCGCCGCTATTGAAGCGGTAAAGGAATTGGAGCTGGATAATGCCTTTACACTGGTTGGTCTTGCCAAGAATGAAGAAGAACTTTTTTTCTCCGGAGATAAAGAATCATTGAAACTTCCCTACAACAGTGCCAGTTTGAAATTCATTCGCCGGGTACGGGATGAAGTACATCGCTTCGGTATCACTTTTCATCGCCAGAAAAGAAGTAAAGGAACTTTTAAAAATGAATTGGAAGATATACCGGGTATTGGTAAAGCCACTGCAGATGCGCTGTTAAAGCAGTTTAAGTCCGTTAAAAATATTCAGGAGGTAATAAGGCAAGGTAAAGGTGAAATAGAGATTGGAAAAGTAATCGGGATAGCGAAGGCGAAGGTTGTTGTGAGGTACTTTGCTAAATGAGAAGGTCCCTTCGTCAAGCTCTGGGAAGGGGGCAAAAAAAATGGGGCCAGAATAGAAATTCAGCCCCGTTTTTAAAATCCAATATCCTATGAAAAACCGAGACGAAAATACAACTTAAATCCGATTTTCCTATAGGACTTTTACGATTTTTGAAAATTTTTTTTGTTTACAATGAAACACTTAGACAACAAAAAAGCCCCGGAATTGGGGCTTTTTAAATATATTCAGTTTACTTAGTTCGTATTAATACGACCAGAGATCCTGTTCGAAATTGAAGATCTTTTCTTTGATATTATCTCCTTCCAGCAAGGCAAGGATAGGATCCTTAATTACCTGGCGGATAGTCTTGTTGGCAGCATTGTCCATGGTTGATCTTACGATATAACTGCTGAACATACGGCTTTCAAATAATTCCTCCCAGGTCATCCTGCTTTGACCCATATTTTTAGGGTTATAGACCTCTGCCTTGGCCAGTGTGGACCTCAGATCGGGGTAATAGACCCAGAACATGGGTGCACTACCTGGTCTTTCCTGTCCGTTGGGGAAATAAAGTGTTCTCAGCGGAGCAATTCCAAGTATCCGTACAAACATTCTGCTGGACTCCCTGTCAAAAACCCATTCTTCCTTTATACGCAGTTTGATAACTGATTTAGCATCAAAACTTGCTCTTGTAACAACATAAGCCACAATCTTATTGATATCTTTTACATCATACTGAGGAACAGTATCAGCTTTACCAACAGTCAATTGCTGTACTTCCGACATTGTCATTGGGGTAGTAAACCTGTCATCAGAAAATGCTGTAACCTGCCCGGTATTAACCGCCTTCAGGAGCATATTAATGAATAACTGGCTTCCGTTATCATCGGTTGCATCATAGCGGAAGGTCTGGTTCATCTTTTCCCGCAGGTCCAGCTCTCTCCAAACTTTTTCAGCAAACAAGGCATCATCCCACCGCAGGTGCTCGTAAGGAAGTGGTGTCCTGGAATTCAGGTTACTTTTATCAAACGCATTATCGTTTCGTAATGATTTACGGGTATTAGTATCCAACAGGCCAGTAGTGTCCGTAATAATAGGCACATTACCGTAGGGATTATAACCTGAAGGCTGCGAATTATTATTATTCTGCTGCTGTGGGTTATTTTCCGTTGGGTTTCCTGTTGTTGGCTGGGTTCCGGCGGGGGTAGTATTCCTTTTACGGCCGGTACGCTGCGCATCAGCACCCGTTGCCAGCAATGCGGCAATAACAACACATACTCCCAATTTTAAAATATTCGTTTTCATATCACAACTTATTTTATATAATAAATCAACGAAGGGGCAGAACTTGTACGACCATCCGGGCCTTTTACCCTGATATTATCGATCGTAACCATTTTACCAGCACTTACATGCGTATTAATGGCATTCCGGACCGCACCAGCAAAAGCAGCACTATTAGATGGAACCGAAACAATATCTCCATCATCCGTGTCGCAGGTCAGCGTAAAGCTTACAACATCATAAGACAATTCAAAGGGAAAGTCTTTGATACCAGCTCCAACACCACCCTGTGCTTTGAAAGCACCTGCAGCTACGTTCGCTCCGCTGGGCTGACCACCCACATAGGCCTGTGCCTGTGGAACGGTACGAACCCTGAACTGGGATTGTCCTACTAATTTACCATCTACAGAAACACTGATCATACAGTTATCTGACACGGAATTGACCCTGGCAACATATTTACCGCCACCCGTTCTTGTCAGACTGCCTCCGGTGATCGTAGCGTTGATTTTGTCATCGCCACCACCACTTGCTGCAATGGTAACAGGATTATCTACCCCTATATAAAGAACATTCATTTTATCAAGTGCTATCGAAGCATTAGCAGAACCAACTGTGTATTCTACGTTTACTTCTCTCACTTCATCTTTACCTGTTGTTTGGTTAAAGAAGCTGATCCTTACCGGAACCGTGTGTGCACCTACACCACCTGCCTGTGTTTTATACAGCGCATATCCTTCCTCACCTATCACCACACTCGAACCTCCGATACTGATAGTAGGTTGTGCTGCCTTACTAAACGCTCCAACCCCTGCTTTTATTTCAAGGTCCTGGCCAGGCATTAGATAATTTGAGTTCTGTCCTACAATCGCACTGTAGGTATCGAAAATTACTTTTACTTCCCCCACCTTTGTGTGGCAGAAGGTAACTACCTTATTTTCAGCAGTTTTTATGTCATTTTGGAACTTGCTAAGGATCGTAAGTCCGGCAACAGTGGGTACCATACTAAAGTAGGCAACTTCCCAATCTTTAGTTTTACCGTCGCGGCCGGGAGGGTTCGTTAAATCAATATTCAGCGATTTTTCGAACTCTGTCTTGATAGAGGAATCAATTCCTAAAATGTCTGTTTTATATTTTTGAAGGGCAGCAAAAAGTTTTTTTCCTTCTCCATCCTTTACCATCAGTTTTGTAACGATGTCCAGGTTATCTTCTTTAAAAGATACAGTAGGATCGCCGGGCTTACCGCCTGCCAGCGTGAGTATCTTACTTTTTAATCCTTCCAGGTAGTCAAACAGACTTTTTGAGGTTGTAGTAACCTTCGTCGCTTTTTCCAACCAGGGAATAGCTCGTTCTTTTGTCTGCTCTTCAGTTGCTTTATCCTGTAACGATTTCATGATCGTTTCAGTAGAAAGATTCACCTGTTTATTAGAATTTTCTAAGCTTCGGTTTACGGTTTTAAAGGCATTGAGGATCTCCGATGATACGTTCAGGGCTAACAAAGCTGTTAGCACCAGGTACATAATATTGATCATCTTCTGCCGGGGTTCTTTAGGTAAAGACATGAAGATTTGTGGTTTTTAAATTAGTAATAGTGACTTCTTTGAATCACGGATACGGATTATTTTACCTTAATTAAATTAGTTTAGCTACGACCCTGCATGGCAGTCAGCATATTTCCATAAATGCCGTTCAGACGACCGAGGTTATTCGCCAGGTCACCAATCTGTCCCTGTACTTTCCTGGCATCTTCAGCGCTATTCAGCATAGCAGTTGATGTTTCAGAAAGCTTGCCATAGAAAGCATTTAGTGCTTTCAGGTGGTTATTGCTTTCCTGCAATTCCAGTTCATATATGGTATTAAGTGAAGACAGATTCTTTGTCAGCACTTGTATCTGGTCATGAAACATTTTTGCTCCTTCGGTAGCTGTATTGAAAGCCCCAACAGACGCAGCTGCAGTAGTGTAAGCATCTTTTACTTTATCCAGCTGCCCGGTTACTTCTCTTGTTTTGGCAGCAAATTCACTAGTAGCAGCTACGGTGTCTGTGATACCATTTAAACCGGTAACAGTTGTATTCAATTGTTTGAAGCCATCACCCAAACGCTTCATTGTATCAGGGTTAATGTCAGAATCTGCCAGCATTTTATCCATAGAGCCAAAAGCAGCTCTTGTTTTGGCACCAGCGATAGAAAATTGTTCTTCATCATGTGAACCGCCATCTTTTAGCGGAGGGTAAACGGCATACAGGACACCATACAGAGTGAAGATGATCGCTTCAGTGGTTAAACCGATCCACAGCCACATGTCTGCATCGGCTGCGTGCGTAATTTTTCTGAGGGCACCCCAGATTACTAATGCTGCGCCAAATGATACGCCTACGTCAACCCATTTACTTACTTTGGAAGGAATAGCTGCTGCCATACGTTGGATTTTTTAAGAGGTTTTTAGATAGAAAATAATTAAAGAGAGAGAAGGAGAGGGCAGGGCTTGTTTTACTGCCCTCTCAAAAAATTTATCAGTACTTCGATATACTCAGTAGAGAAATTGACTGTTTGTTTATTTGCGTTTACCTTTCATAGGTGCTGCGGGTAAATCAATTACACAACGGAAGCCGATATAAGATTTGGTTGAATCCTGGTACTCATAAGTACTGGTACCGGTCTGCAGATAGTAACCAACATCTTTCCAGCTACCACCACGGATGATCTTACGCTTCATCAAGGGGGGATCGTCGTCTTTTGCATTCCAGCGAACATCAGGGTTCATATCATGCTGAAAGTTATTGCGACCTTCATAATAGATGGAAGAGGTCCACTCAGCAACGTTACCACTCATGCAATAAAGACCGTAATCATTAGGCCAGTACGCATCGGCCCGAACTGTATAGAAACCACCATCTTCAGGATAATTACCACGGCCGGGTTTAAAGTTGGCCATCAAACATCCTTTTTTATTTCTCAGGTAATAGTTACCCCAGGGGAACATTGATTGTGAACGACCACCGCGGGCTGCATATTCCCACTGCGCTTCTGTTGGAAGGCGGAAGTCTGACTCCAGTGATCTTTTCTTGGAATCAAGATATGAGTTGAGAAGATGTGTTCTCCATTCGCAGAAGGCAGTAGCCTGTTTCCAGCTTACGCCTACTACAGGATAGTTACCAAAAGCTGGATGTGAAAAATAACGCTTGGTCATCGGCTCATTGTAAGAATAAGCGAAGTCGCGGATCCATGCCAGCGTATCGGGAGCGATAGGAGTATCTTTCTTTATGATGAATTTTGAGCGGGGTTTACCTGCATTTTCTCTTTTGGCTGATTCCTTCAGGTCAAACACTTCTGAATGGAAAATTAATTTAGAAGCGTCTATATCCTTTTTACCATTAAGACGGTCTTCAGGAGTCAATATCAGGTCTGTGTTTCCTAATTGTTCGATGGATTTAGGATCACCCCATTTAAAAGTTTTCATTTTTGCCTGGTCAACATACTCGACACCATCAGCTCCGGCTTTTACAAAGCCCAATTTACGGGCAGCGACAGAGTCACGAACCCACATTACAAACTGACGATACTCGTTGTTGGTGATTTCCGTAGCATCCATCCAAAATCCACTGATAGATACAGAACGGTTACGGGCACTAAATGCATACGCAGGATCTTCATCGCTGGGACCCATATGAAAAGTACCCTGAGGAACATATACCATGCCCGGAGGCTTTGGAAGGGCATACTTGTTTCCCGGAGCAATACCATACAGCTGGCCATCATTCGGCAGGCTTCCGCCTTTGCCTTTTCCGTCTTTTTTTCCCAGAATTCCACAGCTGGCGAGCAGTACCATGCAGGCGGCTGTTAATAGGGTGTAATAAAGGTTTCTCATGTTCATACACTTAAAGGGTATTGGGCAAATATAATGTTTTGAGCTGTTCTCTAACACAACGTTAAGATTTATTTTTTTGTAATCAAAGCGTATTTTTCGAGGTAAAATTTCTAACGGTGAGCAGGTTCGATTTATTGCATTAACTTAAAATTAATTGCCTGTTTCACCTCTGTTTATCAGCAAACTAAGCTCTTTTGCAGAAAATACGGGATCTAAGCAAGTGTAACTACGGCAGAGGTAAATCGTAGGAATATCAGTAGCCGGTTTGTTGGCTACTAAGGGGAAGTCGGCATCCCCTCTTTCCGCAGCCATCAAAACCCGGTGCGGGATATAAAGCCGGAGTAATTCAGCATGAAGTGCCGAAAAATCGTTTCCAACCAGGGCAATTTCGTTGGTTCCGGCGATCATTTCCTGCAAAAGGCAGGCCCAATTGCCAAATGAAGTGGGGTAACGGGTGATGGCCTGGCCCAGTAGGGAGATCATGGCAAAAGCTCTTTGGCCCCATTCTTTTTGATCCAGCAAAATGGAAAGATGATGTAAGTTGTAGGCCATGACCCCATTCCCGGAGGGCACAGCGCCATCGTATACCTCCTTTTTGCGGACGATAACATCCGTTTGCCCTGAAGGGGTATAAAAAAAGAACCCTCCCTCCCCGGTAGCATCAGGCGAAGAAATGCTGTCCTTTTCACTGAAGTTTTGGATGACAAATTGAGTCAGGTCCTTTGCCTCCAGCAACCATTTTGTGTCGGCAGTTATTTCCTGCAGCTGTATAAGGGCCTCAATCAGAAAAGAATAATCATCTAAAAAAGCCGGATACCTGGCAACATCATTCTTCCAGGTATGATGAAATCCGTTGCCGGTCTTTGCCTTAAAATTAGATAGCAGGAACTGCATATTATTAATCGCCAATTGCCGGTAGTTCTCATGCCCCGTAGCTGCGAAAGCTTTGCTGCAGGCTGTATTCATCAGGGCATTCCAGCCCAGTATGATCTTATCATCCAACTGGGGACGGATCCTTTTATTTCTCTGCTCCAGCAGTATTCGCTTTCCGTTTTCTACTATTTCTTTCAACTCGTCAATGGTCATATTTTTTCCTATGGCCAGCTCTTCCCGGGGTCGTAGTACCCGCAAAATAGTATGGTGCTCCCAGTTTCCTTTTTCTGTAATGTCATAGTAATCGCAAAAAACATCTGCCTCCTTTCCCAATAATTGTTTTATTTCTTCCCGGCTCCAAACATAAAATTTTCCTTCCACCCCTTCGCTATCGGCATCCAGTGCGGCATAAAACCCGCCAGCAGGATGGAATAATTCGCGGCACACAAACTCCATTGTTTCCTCAATTACTTCCTTGTATCGTTCCTTTTTTGTCAACTGGTATGCTTCACTTATAACGGAGATCAATAAGGCATTATCATAAAGCATTTTTTCAAAATGTGGGGCCAGCCATTCTGTGTCCGTGGAGTAACGGGCAAAGCCTCCGCCCACCTGGTCGTATATACCACCCTCAATCATTTTATCAAGCGATAAGAGTGCTTGTTGCAAGGCTTCCGCATTTTGTGTTACGCTATGGTATCGCAACAAGAATTGGATAGAAAAACTTTGCGGGAATTTGGGAGCTTTCCCAAACCCACCCCAGTGCTTATCAGCTGACTTCATGATATTCTGAAAAGCCGCAGCAGGTTTACCCGGGTTAAAAACATCCTCTTCACTCCCTTCTTGCAAACCAAAAGAGTTCGCCTTGAGTAAATGCTCCGTCAGGTTTTCGGCCTGAGCATCTATTTCATTTCTTCTTTCCCGGAAAGCCTTTGTAACTCCCAATAATGTTTCCTGCCAGGAAGGACGGTTATATGCTTTTTGAGGTGGAAAATAGGTCCCTCCAAAAAATGGTTTTGCTTCCGGGGTAAGAAAAACATTCAATGGCCAGCCCCCACTACCCGTCATCGCCTGCACAGCATCCATGTAAATATGATCCAGATCGGGCCGCTCTTCCCGGTCTATTTTGATATTGATAAAATTTTCATTCATGATGTCAGCAGTTGCTTCATCTTCAAAACTCTCCCTTTCCATTACATGGCACCAGTGACAGGCAGAGTATCCGATACTGACAAGTATGGGCTTATTTTCATCCCTTGCTTTTTTCAAGGCCGTATCGCCCCAGGGGTACCAGTCCACGGGATTATGCGCATGTTGCAGCAGGTAAGGACTGGTTTCAAGAATGAGCTGGTTGGTATGTTTCGCCATAAGACAATAAAGTTCGCTGAAATCGAGTAGGAAGGTAGCCATTAATTGGCTACCTGTCCCCTCACACCACCGTGCGTACCGTTCGGTACACGGCGGTTTGTTAGAAGAGTTTCATCT
>JAWXCO010000054.1:0-2627 GCA_034408705.1 Bacteroidota bacterium | reverse complement strand
TTCCATTTCTTTACAAATACTCATTACAGGGTCATTGGCATATAGTGCATCTGCCAGTATGCAAATGGGCAGGCGGGGAAAAGCTTTTTTTAATTTTTGGGCCAGGCGTTTAAAAGCTTTCAGTTCGCAGTCCTGTTTGTCATAGACTTTATCGTTATCATTGATGATCCACTCCGTTGCCAGGGAGATACAAAAGCCGGTTTCTGTAACGAGTTTTGCTTCAAGTACGGGATATAGATAAGTGATTTTTCCATTTTTGGATTCCATTTTTAATCCGCATCCAAATCTGTCATAATCACAACTTACCATTCCTGTACCATCAACAGCTACCGAGTAATGATCAAATATTTTATACTTGTAAAAGACCTTATTGGCTATCAGGCGGCTTACCATATTTACTTTTATCTTTTCAAGTTCACCGGGTGGCAGAGTTTCAAAAAAATCCTGAACGGCATCTAAGTGTGGCAGATCAGTACTGAAAAGCTTTTGGCAGTTAGATTTAAATTCGCTGCTGTGCCTGCGGTCGTTATTGAATGCGTTACGGCTCTGTGCTTTGAAAATGAACATCGCCAGGGATGCATACAGCAATTCATCACAACCGTAGTCTTTTCGTTTGCGGCTGTCTGGTAGCTGCGCCAGTATTTGTTTTAAATCCGGAAAATAGCTGCGAATAATTTTACGTAATTCATACGCAAAATCCTCTCCCCGAATGGTGTCGTTTTGGGGGAGATTTTTTTTTGGAAAACCAGAAAAATATTGATTGTTACCCAATATAAACACCTACCTTCAACACGTAAAAAGCCCGCCAGGCAACAATTCCAGCGGGCTTTTAAAATAAACATATATGGGTAACAAATATACTTTAAATTAAAAGTACATTGACCCGAAAGGGTCTTTTATTACCACACCTCCACTTTAATTTCAATTAGCACGAAAAATATTTTTATTAACACTATTGAAACCCTTTATTAGTAAGGGTATTATTTACTCTCTGAATCGCTGTGCTTCGGGGTATCCAGAAAGGCGAAAAAGGGGAATAGGATGCAGTAGGCCGGGTTTTATAAACTAGCGCCCGACGTTAAGCTAACCCTGTTTACACAATGACAATACTGTAACAATTGAGGCGGAAGCAGATCATGAACCAAACTCAAAGCCTCCAGGATATTTGAGGTCCGTCAGTAGTACTGGTAAATGTAATGTTGCGTATAAATTATTAGCGGATTTTGAAAATAATCATAAACGTACAATTTGCTCTACTATCGCTATTCCTGAACTTCCTATTTAAAATTATCCAATTATTAATCAATAGAGCAATGCTACTCTTATAAAATGGGTGGCGGATTTTTCAAAAGAAATCCTGGCTGAAAGGCAGAGAAAGTTACAGTTGAATCAATTTGATTACTGGAACTTACTTTGAAACAAAGCTAGTTTAAGGCACGATCCCGGATGTTTGAATTCCGTAACTAGTCATACCCTCCAAAATGGCATCTAGTATTATGAAAACACAACATCCATACGTATGATTTTTGTTCAAAAAACAACTTAAACAGCACTTTTGTGACTTACGGTGCCTTGGGTAAAAGGATGTATTTTGTCAAAAAATTTATTTAAAAACAAATATCAAGTCAATAAATCTAATAATCAAGAGAGGACGTATGTCAGAAAATCATTTCATAAAAAAATTCAAGCTTTACAAAACACAAGAACTTAATGTTGGAAAATCATTTGCCTCGTATGCAAAATAAAAAGCAGTCAGAAAACGATTGCTTATTTGCTTACGAAAATAGCCCTAGAAAATTTTCTTTGTTGGAAAGCAGGCTGTATTCATTTACTATTTTTTTTCTGCCTTCTTCACCCATTTTCTGCCTCAACTCACTATCAAGAATTAGCTTTTCAATTGCATTGTACCATTCCGCATCGTTGGTACAAAGAAATCCGTTTTTCCCTTGCTCGATAATTTTCTTGTTCACACCTACCGGGGAAGAAACCGCAGGAATACCCAATGACAGGTATTGAATAAGCTTAAATCCGCATTTACCTTCGCTCCATTCGTCAATTGTAAGCGGCATCAGGCCTATTTGGCATGATGCAAGTTCTGCAACTTCATTTTGCTCAGTCCACTCCACATAACTAAGGTTCTTCATCTCAAATAAAGGCTGCTGGTTACAAATAATTTTAATATTGAAATCATATTTCTCCTGCAGCTTTTTTAAGCTGGGAATAACAATATCTAAATATTTAAGTGTAGAAAAAGTCCCCGTCCATCCGATGGTAATCTTTGATACATTGTGGGTCGAAATAATATTATGTCGCTTTTCTGTATCGACACAGGTAGGATTGTATACCACGTTTGAATTAAACTGTTTTGCATAGCTGCATAAATATTCGTTTCCACAACTTACTCTATATGCCAATTTGCATATATATTTTACCTTACCGGGGTTTCTTAGAATATAGGAGAGACTGTTATGCTGTGATGCATTTTCAAGCCAAATAGCATCATCAAAATCATATATAAGCTTTTTACCACACAGTTTTATGTATAACCACTCAAAAATAGGAGGACCAAGTGGCGCAGCTTCTCTTTGTAAGAATACGTAACTGTATTTTTTTATTTTGAATAATAA
>JAWXCO010000053.1:0-4611 GCA_034408705.1 Bacteroidota bacterium | reverse complement strand
GCAGGGGCTGCTGCAGGCCTTTGTACTTTTAGCTTTTGTTGCAGGCACTGCAGTTTGCCACGTTTCCAGGTGCTGCTGAGTATGCCGTAATGCCTTATAAGTACAAATCGCTTTGGCAAAATATGCCGGGCAAACCGGCGGGTAAACTCCTGGTTGCTAAATGTCATTTGCTTTGTTTTGCCCGCATCCCTGTAATCTTTATAGGTAAATGTTGTTTGGTTATCGGTAACCATCTGCAACCGTTGGTTACTGATGGCTACTTTATGGCTATCTCTTCCTAAATATTCTATTACCTGCTTAGGCCCGCCAAAAGGGCGCTTGGCATACGTCCCAGCTTTACAATTTTCGCTTTGGTGCGTGAGACATACAGCAAGTTGAAAAGTAGCTGACAATAATAGAAACGACGAGTCCGGCCATTAGACTCAATTACATTATATATACTACAGGCCGCGACATCGTCTGGGAAGCGGTAAATTTGGGAGACTCCTGAGAGAAGAAGTTCTCCTTAAAAAATATACCAAGAGAAGAATTGTTACAAAAGACAGATGCAACAATAACCGTTGTGGAAACCACAATGAGTAATTTAAATCCCGAACTACTGGAACACGATTATCCGATTGTGTTTCATCCTGAAATAGGTTGACTAAAAACCCACCACCTGCAGCAATACTCGAACGTTATTTAATCTTTTCCTTCGGCCTCTTCTCTTTTACTACCGGTGTATTATCCTTCCACCGCCATAAATGCACACAGGCATAAGTGCGGTAGGGACTCCATTTTTTGGATAAGCGAAGCATGTCTTCCTTTACTTTTTTCTTATCGATCTTATCCAGTTTGTAAAGCTGGATCATCGCATTTTGAATACCCAGGTCATCCACGGCAAACACATCCTCCCGGCCAAGGGCAAACATCAGCAACATTTCCACCCTCCATCTTCCGACGCCTTTTATCACAATGAGATAGTCGATCACTTCTTCATTGCTCATCCGGCCCAGTTTTTTGGCATCCATGCCGAAATCGATTTCAAACTGCGCTACATTTTTTATATAGCTCACTTTGTTATTGCTCAATCCTATCCCCCTTAATTTTTCGTGCGGTGACTCCAGTATCTGTTGCGGACCTGGTTCCTTACCGTCATACAAAGCAATAAATCGTTTGTAAATAACATCTGCTACTTTGGTGCTCAGTTGCTGACTCATGATCGAAGCACAGAGGTAGGTACAAATATTCTTCCGCTTCTTTAATTCGTGGGGCACGCCAGCTTCGATCAGCTTTTTTAGTTTATTGTCTTTGGAAAGATGGGGGATATAGTGCATCAAACTAAGGTAAAGACAATGCCCAATTATCAACTGACAATTTTTGGTAATGTCTCCCTTTCAATTGCTTTTCCTAAAGATTATTGAAAAAATTTCGCACAGAGGATAAAGAGAGAAAGAGTTAATCGAAACTACGTTTCGAGCCCTCCTTTTGTGGTTGGCCCGGTCTTTCTCTATTCTCCTTTCCACTTTAAGCTCCGGGCGGAGCTTTGATCATTCTCCTATAAAACTGTAATTTTCAAACTGAGGCAACACCCCCTTCTTTATCTATCAGCCCATTTTTTAAAGGCAGCAACCCGGTCACGGCTGATAATCATTTCGTCCTCGTCCCGGGCAACTTTTACCTGCAATTTCAGCCGGTTGTTAAAATAGGGTTTTATCTGCTCAATCGCATTACTGCAAACAAGGTATCGCCGGTTGACCCGGAAAAATTCACCGGGTTCCAGTAATTCTTCGAGCTTATCAAGGGTATAGTCTACTAAATAGCGACTTCCCTTTTTATCCACGAGGTACACTATTTTATTATCCGCCTGGAAAAAAGCGATATCGCCCGCTTCAATAAAAAATAATCGCTGACCTATTTTACCGAGAAAACGTTTTTTACCCGTGGAAACAGCTAATTGTGGCAGCACCCGGCTATAATCCGGCAGGGAGAAAGAAGCGGCCAGGTTCTTATATTTATTCATTGCCGTAGCCAGGGCACCAGCCGTAACCGGCTTCAAAATATAATCCACACTAAACATCTTAAAAGCCTCGAGGGCATATTGGTCGTAAGCCGTAGTAAACACCACCGGCTTATTATACTGTACCTGGGTGAAAATATCGAAGCTCCGACCATCCGATAAATGAATATCGAGCAACAAAAGATCGGGGTGTGCATGGTTGTTGAGATACGCCACCGTTTCATCCACACTTTCCAGGCAAGCCGCTATCTGGACCGAAGGATCATAGGCTGTCAGTAGTGTTTTCAGCCTTTCCGCTGCCAGTCTTTCATCTTCAACTACAATAACTTTCATACCCGTTAGTTTAATTGAAGCAATGGAAGTACTACTTCAAATTCAGTTTCTGTTTTAGTAATAACCACTTCCCGGCCACTGATCAGCTCATACCGCTTGCGGATATTCTGCAAACCGATCCTGCTGGACGATTCCTGCGTATGCCGCAGCTGTAAATTATTTTTTACAGCAAGTGTATGGTTTCCATTGGTGTGGATATCAATATACAGAGGGCGGTTACGGGAAACTACATTATGCTTGATAGCGTTTTCCACCAGCAGTTGCAGGGCCGCCGGTACCACCTGGAAATGTTTATACTCTTCCCCAATTTGAATATCTACTTTCAACCCCTCATCAAATCTTTTTTGCAATAAGAAAATATAAGGCTGTATAAATTCAAGTTCGGATTGCAGATCCACCAGTTCCTTTTGCTGGTTATTGAGAATATACCGGTACACTTTAGAAAACTCTTCGATGAATTCATTGGCTTCCGGGTTGTCTTTGATTACCATACCGGACAATACATTCAGGTTATTAAATAAAAAATGCGGGTTAATCTGGCTTTTGATCAGATCAAGTTCTGCCTGTGAACTGATACGCCTTAGTTCTTCTGCCTCCGACCATTTGTTCCGGTACTCCCGGAAGAAAAAGAAGATCGCATTGACCAGGTGAAAAAATAAATTGACCAGGCTTACATAGATGAGGTTCAGCTTTAGCGGATTACTGTTTTGCTGCCAACTGTAACCATGAAGCAGATTGCCCACTATATACACCACCAGAACAGTAGCGATGGCCCCTATCATATTCCCGGCAATAAAAAAAATACCGAGATAGCGGACCCTGCTTTTATCCGGTGCTACTTTCCGGCGGACAAAGGGCTCCACCAAACGGTTACCTTCCCAGGTGAACGCCGTAATAAAAAAGATGGTAGCCAGGGCATAATACCATTCAATTCCGATACCGAAATAATAATACACATCACAAAGCTGTGTATTAAGGAAAGTGTACATCGATAGAAGCAGTACAAACAGGTATCGGTAGCGATGGTTGAACATATTGCAATAATTTAATCAGTCCCGCCCAAATGGACGGGACTGATCATAAGCTTTACACAGGAATTAATTAGTACTATGGGAGCAATACCCTGTCAATTACATGGATAACTCCGTTGGTTGTTACAATATTTACACCTGTAATGGTCGATGCTGTTGCATTACCATTACCTTTTACCTTGGCGCCACCGGTTAGTGTGATTAAAACAGTACCACCACCGGCCGTTGCAGGTGTACTATTATTCACCAGGTCGCTGGAGAACACCCGGGCCCCGATTACATGGTACAACAAAATATTCTTTAAAGTGTTTGCATTGGCTGCATTAATGGAGGCGATTGTGGGGAAACCCGCATCAATAAATGCCTGATTGGTTGGGGCAAAGACCGTTAAAGGACCTGCAGCTGAAAGTGCTCCGGAAATACTGGTTCCGCTGGCATCCGCCCGGAGTACCGCCGCTACGAGGTAAGTAAAATTGGGGTTGGCCTGTGCGGTTACTACGATATTACCTGCTGGTGGAAACAACACGGCACTGATCGCATGGATTATACCGTTGGAAGCGTTAATGTCAGCGGTTACCACAGGGGTTCCGTTGATAAAGACACCAGCGGCATTTTTAGTAACAAATGCTTTAACACCACCTACCGTTGTTATTTCCGCATTAGGACCTGCGGGCACACTACCACTCGGGATCTTAGTGGTAAGAACATGGTACTTAAGGATCGCATCAAGAGTAGCAATTGGGGTAGCATTGATGACAGCTTCTGTAAGTCCGGCCGCAAGAAAGGCATCGTTGGTGGGGGCAAATACGGTCAGGTTTGGCGTATTGTTTAGATAATCCGCCAGTCCGGCCCTTACAACTGCTGTTTTCAAGAGGCTGAAATTGGCACTGGCCACCACTGTTTCGGTGATGGTGGGGGTCGCAGGCACATCGTCTTCGTCCTTGTCGCAACTGGTGAGCAAAACGGGGGTTGATAATAACAGGAACAATCCTGTCCGGCTGATAAGATGTTTTAGATTCATAATTGTTGGAGTTTTTTGTTGTTTTAATAACATCTCCAGGAGGGAGTTGATTTGCCGATTGTAGTCAACCGGGGTATCCAGGGAGTGAACCGTTGCTTTTACGGAATGAACCCGACTGGCAAGCATCAGAAATCGAGTAGGAAGGTAGCCATTAATTGGCTACCTGTCCCCTCACACCACCGTGCGTACCGTTCGGTACACGGCGGTTTGTTAGAAGAGTTTCATCT
>JAWXCO010000052.1:0-3786 GCA_034408705.1 Bacteroidota bacterium | reverse complement strand
GCTTTATAAAATGCCCTGGTGGAAGTTTGTGGATTGGGCTACTGAATGGCCATGGGATAATAAATTGGGCATTGGCGGTCAGCCGGCTGGTTGGGATGGGTATTCTTCGATTCTTACGCTGCAATATGCTCATACCCTTATGATAGCTGCTGAACTTTTTGAAAAATATAATAAAAAAGATTTGGCCAGTCATTATCGGCAGCTTGCAGACAAAATAAAAAAAGCCAGCTTCAAAGAATGCTGGGATGCTGAGAAAGGAATGTTCGCAGATTCACCCGAAAAAAAAGAATTCAGCCAGCATGCAAATATCTGGGCCATACTTACAGATGCTATACCAAAGAATAAGCAGGCAGCTTTAATGGAAAAAATTTTGAATGAACCAAAGATTATTCAGGGTACATTTTTTTATCGCTTTTATTTAACCCGGGCATTAATAAAATTGGGCATGGGTGACCGTTATCTGAGTTTGTTGCAACCCTGGAAAAACATGCTTAACATGGGGCTTACCACATTTGCAGAAAATCCTGAACCAACCCGTTCCGATTGTCATGCATGGAGTGCAAGCCCTGCCTATGAATTTTTAGCAACGGTATGTGGTATTCAATCAGCCGAACCAGGATTTAAAAAAGTAAGGATAGAACCACAGCTGGGTACTTTGCAATGGGCTGAAGGTAAAATACCGCATCCGCAGGGTGATATAGAAGTGAAAATAAAACGATTACTTCAAAATAAATTGGCAGCAGAAATAATCTTGCCGGGCACTCTTACAGGGGAATTTATTTTTAAGGGCCAGAAAGTAAAACTAAACAGTGGTTACCAGAAAGTAGTTTTATAAATACTTTCAATCAAACAAATACAACTGTTTTATTGAAGAGAATTCAGGTAACAATTGAAATATAATTGTCATTTTTTTTGAAATACATAAATTTAATTCTATTGTTTGGATATGAAAAAATCAGTTCTCATAATCTTGACTGTTGTTATTACTTATACAGTTTCTGCGAATGTTAAGTTGCCACGATTATTTACTGATAATATGGTTTTGCAAAGAGATATGCCCATTAAAGTATGGGGCTGGGCAGATCCAAAAGAAAAAGTTACAATAAGTTTTAATCAGCAAACAAAAACTGTATTAACAGATAAAGATGGCAAATGGTTGTTAGAATTGAAACCAGAAAAAGCAGGTGGCCCTTATAGCCTGATTGTAAATGCAAAGAATACAATTGTAATCAGCAATGTACTGATAGGAGAAGTTTGGGTTTGTTCAGGTCAGTCAAATATGGAATGGTTACTACGACACAGCGATAATGCAATGGCAGAAATGCAGCAAAGCAATTACCCTTTCATCAGGCATTTTAAAGTGCCAACCAATGTTGCCAGCGAGCCACAAATAGATTTATCAGGCGGTGAATGGAAAATTTGTCAGCCGGAAAATGCAGGTGATTTTTCTGCAGTAGGATATTTTTTTGCAGTTGAATTGTATAAAAAATTAAAAGTACCAATTGGTCTTATTAATAATTCTTCGGGAGGCACTAATATAGAAACATGGATTAGCAAAAAAGCTTTTCTTGAAAATGAAGAATTTAAGACCATGATTAGGGGTATGCCTCACATGAATTTAGATTCATTGGCTAAAGCCAATGAAACAAACTACATGAATAAAGTTAAAAATATTCAAACCCATATTGAAGATGATCCTGCCATCATCCAATCATGGAAAGAATTATCTTTTAATGACAGTAACTGGCCTTCGATGAATGTGCCGGGTGTTTGGGAAAACCAGGCCCTTCCTGATTTTGACGGGGTGGTTTGGTACAGAAAAACTATTTTTTTGGGTGATGAGTTTGCAGGCAAAGAAGCATTGCTGGAATTGGCTATGATAAATGATTCAGACGATAGTTATGTTAATGGTGTAAAGGTTGGTAAAATGAGCATGAGCTTTAAAGAGAAACGCAGGTATATAATTCCCGCAGGTGTATTAAAAAAAGGTAAGAATGTAATAGCTGTGAGAGTAGAAGACATTGGTGGCAGCGGTGGTATATATGGTGATAGTACTGATTTAAAATTAGGTATTCCTTCTTCTTCGATTTCGTTAGCAGGAAAATGGTTGTTCCAGGTTGAATTGATAAATAAAACTTCAGGTATCAGTCCGAATATGTATCCCGGTTTATTATTTAACTCAATGGTTAGTCCTTTACTTTCTTATGGCATTAAAGGAGCTATCTGGTACCAGGGCGAAAGTAATGCAGACCGTGCCTTTCAATACCGCAAAAGTTTTCCATTATTAATCAGCGACTGGAGGCAGCAATGGGGCCAGGGTGATTTTCCTTTTTATTTTGTGCAGCTTTCAAGTTATGACCCAACTGGCAACATCAACAGTAAGGGTAGCAAATGGGCTGAGTTGAGAGAAGCACAAACCCTTACGCTGTCTCTTCCTAATACCGGGATGGCAATAACTACTGATATTGGTAATTCAAATGACATTCATCCCCGCAATAAAAAGGATGTCGGAAAAAGGCTTGCCGCAATCGCACTGAATAAATCATACAATGAAAATATTGTTTACAGCGGACCTATTTACAAGTCAATAAAAATTGAAGGAAATAAAATAATTATTTCTTTCAATAGTACCGGCAGCGGTTTGACTGTAAAAGACAAGTACGGATATATAAAAGGTTTTGAAATTGCAGGAGCTGATAGAGTTTTTCAATATGCCAAAGCCTATATGGATGGTACAAACATAGTAGTATATAGTGATGGCATAGTAAATCCTGTAGCAGTGAGGTATGGCTGGGCCGATGATGCAGGCGAATGTAATTTGTTTAATAAAGAAGGGTTTCCTGCCTGGCCATTCAGAACTGATAGCTGGAGTGGCATTACTGAAAATGAAAAATATAAAATTAATCAATAATCATTTATTTAATAAATATGATATCACAAAAATCAATTTGTCTTTTATTGGTGGCAACTGTAATGGCATGCTTCATGTCGTGCAAATCAAATAAAGAAGAAACCAAAAAAGAAAAAGACAGTTCCTTAGTGGATTCAGAGAAAGAAAGAAAACTTAAATGGTTCGAGGAAGCCCGGTATGGCTTATTTATTCATTGGGGATTGTATTCGATACCGGCTGGCGAATGGAAAGGAAAAGAAGGAACAGACCACGGGGAATGGATTCAAAGTTCTGCCAACATACCTGGAAAGGAATATGAAACGCTTGCTAAGGAATTTAACCCTGCAAAGTTTGATGCGAAGCAATGGGTTTCGGTGGCAAAGAATGCTGGTATGAAATACATTGTCATTACAGCAAAGCATCATGACGGGTTTTGCCTTTTTGATTCAAAGCTTACCAAATATGATATTGTGGATGCAGCACCTTATGGGAAGGATCCCATGAAGGAACTTGCGGCAGAATGCCAGAAACAGGGTATTAAATTATGTTTCTATTATTCTGTGCAGGATTGGCATCATCCGGAGTACCCGGCGAAGTTTGCTGCATTTAATAAAGGGCATCCGGAAGGCTTTCACGGTTTCCCAAATCCAAATGCGGATTATCTAAAATATTTTGACTACATGGAAGGACAAGTAAAAGAACTGTTGACTAATTATGGACCGGTAGGTATAATTTGGTTTGATTGGTGGGGGGCAGCTTTTAATCCCAATGAAACAAAAAACATTGCAAGGGCGCAAGCTTTTGTTGATTCCATTCATAAATGGCAGCCAGATTGTTTGATTAATAACAGGCTTAATGGAATTGGTGCAGACTATGGAACTCCTGAGCAGGAAATC
>JAWXCO010000051.1:0-25415 GCA_034408705.1 Bacteroidota bacterium | reverse complement strand
CCCTTGCTATTGGCTAATACTCCCTACTGTAAAGCGTATTCGGGACTTGCACCCTATAGCTGATATACGTGCCTGACGCACAAACAAAAATCCCGGCCAATCTGGCCGGGATTCTTTATGTTGATTTTTAGTTGTTCTAGTTTGTTGTCAACAAAAGCATATCCGGCTCCTTTGTAAAAAAGAAGTAATAAAAATAGAAACTAAAATATGCTTTCGTACCTGTCATATAACAAATGTAGTTGTCCCTTTTGTTAAATCCAACAACTCTGTCAAATTATTTTCTGCTGCCACCGCTTTCTGCGTCATTCATGCGGATCTTGCGGCCCCGGTAATTCTTACCATCGATCGCTTTGATCATCTTTTTTCCTGCGGATGGTTCGATCTCGATCCAGCTGGTCATCTCCTTCATATCAATACGACCCAGCACTTCTTTCTTCAAATCACTCATATCAAGAATGAATTGCAGGAAGCTGGCTTTATAAAAACCATCCTTGGTACCCAGGTTTACAAACAAGCGTTGGTAATTGCCATCGCCGCCAAAACTTCTGCCCTTTGTATCACGATCCCTGTCCCTTGTCGCTGGCCGCTCTGCTCTTTCGCCTCTTTTTTCACCTCTCCGGTCATCATTCCGCATATTCAGGTCGGCGGCGTTTTCATAATACTTCAGGAAGCGGTCAAATTCCAATGCCGCTACCCGCTGCATGATTTCTTCCTTATCTATGTCTGCAAATTTTTCTTTAAGCGTTGGCAGGTAGGTTTCATATTGCCCATGACTGATATCAGCACTCAGCATTTTATCAATAAAATGGAAAAACTGTTTACGGCAAACATCCTTACCGGTAGGGATATCCATTTTATGCACTTTCGCATTCAGGATCCGTTCAATCTGGCGAAGCCGGTACGTTTCCTTAGGTGTTACGATCGACACACAAACACCGCTTTTACCTGCACGACCAGTACGTCCGCTGCGGTGCGTATACACTTCCACGTCATCGGGTAATTCATAATTGATAACGTGGGTGATGCCGGTCACATCAATACCTCTTGCCGCTACATCGGTAGCAATCAGCAACTGGATACTTTTATCACGGAATAAGCCCATCACTTTATCACGCTGCTGCTGGGTGAGATCACCATGTATGGCATCAATATCATATCCCTCCCTTGTCAATCGTTCTGCAATATCCTGGGTGTCTGCTTTTGTACGGGCAAAAACAATTCCATAAATACCGGGATTGAAATCAATGATTCTTTTCAAAACTTCATACCGGTTATGATGCTGGGTGGCATAATACTGGTGATCAATATTGGCAGCCCCGGCATTGGTTTTACCGATCGTAATTTCAAAAGGCGTGGTCATATACTTTTTGCTCACCTGTCTTATTTCCGAAGGCATGGTAGCACTGAATAACCAGGTACTTTGACGGTTGGGTGTATTCTTTAAAATAAATTCAATATCTTCTTTGAAACCCATGTTGAGCATTTCATCGGCCTCATCCAATACCACGTAATGGATCTTTTCCAGGTTGATGGCCTTTCTTTCGATCAGGTCGATCAGGCGGCCGGGAGTTGCGACCACGATATGGGTTCCTCTTTTCAGATCTCTGATCTGCATGGAGATAGACGTACCACCATATACGGGAGTAACACTACTATTTCCTTTCTTACTTTTAAACGTATTCAGGTCGCTGGTAATTTGCAGGCAGAGTTCCCGGGTAGGGCAAACAATCAATGCCTGCGGAAATTTATCATCTTTATTAATTAGTTGCAAGAGTGGCAGACCAAAAGCAGCTGTTTTGCCGGTACCTGTTTGCGCTAGTCCGATAAAATCTTTGGTTCCCTGGAGCAATACAGGAATGGCTTTTTCCTGGATGGGAGTTGGTTGAGTAAACCCTAAGGTGGTAATAGAATTAAGAAGGCCTTCTTCAAGACCCAGCGAGTCAAATGTGATCACAGATAAAAAAATTTAGTAAGTCGGCAAAGGTAGCTTTAAATAAGGGGAAAGGCTAATGTATTTTGCAAGATGAGCTGGTAAAAATAAGAAGCCTCCCCTTGCGGAAAGGCCTCTAAAGATTGCTTGCCAGTTGAAAATCTTTACGCCAGGTTGAAACAATCTAACATACCTGAGCGGGAAAAATTACATTTTAGACTTCGTAGTATCAGTATCAACAGTCTTTTTAATGGTAGTGTCACCTGCAGCTTTTACCGTAGTATCGGTATTAGTAACTGTAGTTACTGTATCTGTACCTACAACTTTTGTAGCTGTGTCAGTCGTTTCTTTCTTTTCGCCAGAATTGTTACAAGCTACTGCAAAAGAAGCGATAGCGATGATTGCTAAGAATTTTTTCATTTTTCGATTTTTTGTTATTTGTTGAAATATTTCGTTGTTAATACCGTGAACATAAAAAGGTAACCCGGATTTTACTATTTTTTTTCAGGTGGCCTGGGCCCGCCTGCCAACCTTATTAATTTATTTTTTGTAGTCGGCAAGGGTTACTATTTTTAAAAATCTGTATTAAATAACGGAATGTGAAACCCCAGCACGACGAACAAGCTTTATTGGAAGGATTAGCCGCCAGCGACCGGAAAGCCGTTGAGACCCTGTACCGGGACAACTTTAATATGGTTCAGACTTTGATAATCAACAACAACGGCTCTTCAGATGATGCTAAGGACATTTTCCAGGAAGCGATGATAGTTCTTTATGAAAAGGTGAGATCAGGGACTTTTGAGCTCAATTGCCAGGTAAAAACCTTTGTTTATTCGGTTTCCCGGCGCCTGTGGCTAAAACGTCTCCAACAGCAAAACAGGTACTCCTCTCCTGGCGACAGTATGGAAAATGTGGTGGCCGTGGAAGAAGACCTGGAACAACATGAACAGCGGAATGCCGAGTTTGACATGATGGAAAATGCCATTAACCACCTGGGCGAACCCTGCAAAAGCCTTTTAGAAGCCTATTACCTGCAAAAACAGAATATGCAGGTGATTGCCGCTAATTTTGGATATACGAATGCCGATAACGCAAAAAACCAGAAGTACAAGTGCCTGATGAGATTGAAAAAAATATTTTTTGCACAATACAAAAATGGGAACGGTGATGGATGATATTAAAATCTTAGATGCTGTAGAAAGTTATATCCGCGGTGAAATGAAACCCGATGAACGCTTACAGTTTGAGAACCTCCGCAAGACTAATTCAGAACTGGATCAATTGGTGGTAGAACATACGTTGTTTCTCCAGCAGTTGAATCATTTTGGGGATCGTAAGGATTTCAAAGCCAGTCTCAACACCATACATATTGATCTGACCGAACAGGGTAAGATCGATTCGATGAGATTGAAAGGCAAGGCTAAGGTTGTGTATTTATGGAAACGGTATAAGAGAGTAGCTGCTATCGCCGCCTCTATTGCAGGCATCACTACATTGGTTATTAGTGCCATTATTGGTGTATTGACGTCAAAGCCGGATGATAATGTACAGCAAATGAGCCGGGAACTCCAGGTGATCAAAAAGGAGCAGAAAGATCAGAAAGCTGATGTAAACAATCTTAAGGACCAGATCAATACCGATAAAAAAGAAGCCAAAAAAACTATACAGTTTAAATCAGGTGGTACGGGCTTTTTAATCGATGGAAAAGGCTATCTCGTTACCAATGCGCATATAATCCGTAACTCAAAAAATATTGCCGTTTTTAATAATAAAGGCGAAGAGTTCAATGCAGTGCTTATACAAACCGATATTGCCAGGGATATAGCAATCCTTAAGATTATAGATAAAAGCTATAAACCAATGCTATCCCTTCCCTATGGTATCAGCAAAACGGCAAGCGATGTAGCGGAACCTATTTATACATTAGGCTACCCCCGAAACGATATTGTGTATAGCGAAGGATACCTCAGTGCAAGAACCGGCTTCAATGGGGATACACTCAGTTGCCAGTTGGGTATTGCCGCCAACCGGGGCAATAGCGGTGGGCCCGTTTTCAATCACAATGGCGAAGTCATCGGGATCATCAGTACCAAAGAAACTGAATCAGAAGGGGTGGCATTTGCGATCCAGTCAAAATTCATTTTTGATGCCATTGACCAGTTGAAAAAAGGAGATACAGCTTACCAATCGTTGAAATTAACTTCCAAATCTTCTGTTCGCGGAATGAACAAACAACAGCAGGTGCAGAAGATACAGGACTATGTATTTATGGTAAAAGGTGACTAATAAAAATATTTCCCTCTGAAAAAAAATACCCGTCAAATAATTAGCGGGTATTTTTTTTATATGAATTGTCAGGTATTAAGCCCAGAGGCTTTCCGGATAATCACCATTCTTAATTAGTTGACTAAGGTTCTGCTGAACAAATGGTGCGTCTTCCTTGTAAGTTACCCCAAACCACAGCGAGCTTGTAGGGATCACTTCTACCCGGCCTCCTGCTTTAATAAATTCATCAGCCACGATCGGGATAAAGAATTCCGATTTCAATTCCTGACCGTTTTGTTCGAGAAATTGTTCAAACAGGCTCTGTGTATACGCAAAGAAAGAAATGTCAAAGCACCAGAAATTCATGGATACCCTTGTCTTTACAGAAAGTTCTTTTGGCTCAAGACTATCATCACAAACTATCTTGCCATCCTTTTTTGCAATATTGATCCGCTCCGTGATCGTCGCCAGGTTACCATCGTGATCCAGCCCGCAAATACCCCGGTTCACTGTTCCATAATCTGACAAAGTCTTTACCAGGTCATATCCAACGATCGCAAAATTTTTTTCATTACAACCAACATTTAAAAAAGCCCCCGCATTTTCAAATGCATTCTGACCGTAAAAATCATCGGCATTAATCACCGCAAAAGGTTCTTTCACGGCTTCTTTTGCACACAATACAGCATGCGCTGTTCCCCACGGTTTGGTCCTTTCTACCGGCCTGGCATATCCATTAGTGAAAAAATCCAGTTCCTGGTACACATACGCTGTTTGGATCCGGCCTTTCAGTTTGGGCTCAAAAATGGATTTGAAATTATCTCCGAACTCTTCGCGGATGATAAATACCACTTTCCCAAAACCCGCCCTGATTGCATCAAAAATAGAATAGTCCATGATGGTTTCACCGGCAGGGCCAAATGCTTCTACCTGTTTCATACTTCCATAACGGGAAGCCATTCCTGCTGCTAATATTACCAGTGTTGGTTTCATATTTAAGTTTTAAAACTGCGGACGAAATTAAAGTAATTTCGCCAAGCCGATCAAGTCAATTTTTCATGCAGGATATCAATCTTCATCACATAACAACAGACCGCCTTTCATCATCATTTCTGGATGAAAAAAAAATATCCGTTGATGTATTGCGGCTGGATAAAATTCACCCGTTGGTATCCGGCAATAAATGGTTCAAGCTTCGCTATTATCTCGAACAGGCAGCAACAACCAGAAAGAAAAGAATTGTAACCTGGGGCGGTGCCTGGTCCAACCATATTCTTGCTACAGCAGCGGCCTGCAACCTGCACCGCCTTCCCTGTTCAGGTATTATCCGCGGAGAAGAGTCCACTACATTATCCTCTACGCTTGTTACTGCCCGGGAACTCGGTATGCAATTGCTATTTATCAGTCGCGACGATTACCGGTACAAGAGAATACCTGCGGACCTGGCAATGGAAGATAATTTCTTTATTCCCGAAGGTGGGTATGGAACAACCGGCGCCAAAGGTGCAGCTACCATTGCTGATCAGTATAACCAGGAAGATTATACGCATACCTGCTGCGCTGCCGGAACCGGCACCATGAGTGCTGGTTTGATCAGGGCGGCCCTTTCAGGAAAAAAAATCGTTGCTGTCAGTGTGCTGAAAAACAATTGGGCACTGGAAGATCATATCCTTCAACTGGCAGAAAATAAAACAGGATTTCTTCAACTGCTGCATGATTATCATTTTGGTGGCTATGCCAACTATCAACCGGAACTAATAGCGTATATGAATGATTTTTACACGCAAACCAATATCCCCTCCGATTTTGTATACACCGGTAAATTATTTTTTGCTTGCAATGACCTTATCCGGAATAATTTTTTCCCGCCAGGTAGCAAACTACTGATCATACATAGCGGAGGTTTGCAGGGTAATACATCCCTAAATAAGGGAACGTTAATATTTTAGTTTTTTTAACCCGCTACCCTATCTTTGTTACCGGTGCCAAACGAATCTCTGCCTGGTGGCAGACACACAATCCAATTTCTTTTTTTACAATATGAAAAAACTGACTTTTCTTTTTTTATTATTTGCACTACTCATCAGCAGCCTGCTGCAAGCCCAGAGCCCGCCCCGTGACAACGGGGATACTTTACCAAACTTTGCATTGAAAAATGTAGGCAATAACCGCATCATCATTGGATGGGTCAATAATTTTACCAATATCAAACAAATAAGTATTCAGCGTTCCTATGACAGCCTGAGCGGTTACAAAACCATTCTTACAGTTCCTGATCCAACAACTCCGCAAAATGGATATGTGGATGCCAAGGCGACTCATGGGCGTATGTTTTACCGTATCTATATTATGCTGGACAAAGGCGTTTTTCTTTTTAGTAATGCCAAACGGCCTGAGCTGGATACTACTTTCCGGAGAAGTCAATTACCAAACAACGGGGATAAATTTCCAATGATCGACTCTGTGGCTATGCCCAATTTCAATAATAACAAGCCGAAATCAACTACGTTCTTGCCGTCCCTCCATGTGTACACCAACCGGGATGGCTATGTACGAATCAGCCTGCCCGGGGACGAGAAATCAAAAAAATATTCGATCAAATTTTTCGACAATGACGAAACCTTTCTCTTTGAAATAAAAGAAGTAAAAGAGAAGGATTTTAAGATTGATAAAACCAATTTCTACCATGCCGGCTGGTTCCGGTTTGAATTATATGAGGATGAGAAATTAATCGAGAAACATAAGTTTTACCTGGAGAAAGATTTTACCCCGGTTCCATAAATAGTCAGACTCGTCTATCCGCCTTTTAACAATATGTATATTGGCATACTTACACAGTGAATTTAGTGTCAAACACTTTTTCGAAATTTGCCTTCACTTTCTCCTTTACTTCTTTCATATCTACCGCATGTCCCAATTCTTTTTCCAGTGAAGTAACCTGTTTATTGACTATGCCGCAAGGAATGATATGGTTGAAATAAGAGAGGTCGGTATTAACATTAAAAGCGAACCCGTGCATCGTGATCCAACGGCTGCAGCGAACCCCGATGGCACATATTTTTCTTTCCCTCCCCGGTAAACCAGGTTCAATCCATACGCCCGTCTCACCGGCTGAGCGATCACCCTTTATTCCATAATCTGCCATTGTAAGAATGATGACCTCTTCCAGGTTGCGCAGGTATTTGCCGATATCCGTATAGAATTTCTCCAGGTCAAGGATCGGGTACCCAACCACCTGTCCCGGGCCATGAAAAGTAATATCACCTCCGCGATTGGTATTGAAGAACTGAATATCCTTTTCTTTCAATCCATCATCATCCAGTAAAACGTTTTCTTTATTCCCGCTTTTTCCCAATGTATATACAGGAGGATGTTCTACAAATAAGAGGGAATGGGAAGTGGCTAGTGGGGAGTGGGGTTCCTCCATTACATTTCCTCCGGTCGCTGCTTGTATACTATAGGCTGCCGCTTTTATCCGGACATTATCCTGCAACAATTTTTCCTGGTAATCCCATGCTGCCTGGTATTCCATCAGGCCAAGATCCTTAAATATAACTTCCTGTTTTTTCATTCACGAAATACAAAGCTACCAACAAAAATCCATCCATTACCTTTGCGGCCATGCAGGAAGAATTGGAAAAAGATAACCCGGAAATACCCGATAATAACGATGAACTCTACGAACGGTTCAGTATTGTTATTGACAAGGGCCAGGACCAGTTGCGGATCGATAAATTCCTGGTGAACAGGATTGAAGGAGCTACCCGGAACAAAGTACAAAAAGCGATTAATGCCGGCATGGTGCTGGTCAATGAGGCCCCTGTAAAATCCAACTATAAAGTAAAGCCGCTGGATTCCATTATTGTTTACTCTGATATGAGTCCCGATGAAACGGCTGTGGTTCCGGAAAAAATGGAACTGAATATCGTGTACGAGGATACCGACTTAATGATCATTAATAAGCCGGCTGGCATGGTGGTACACCCGGGCAGCGGTAATTACACGGGAACCCTGCTCAACGGTGTCTCTTATTACCTGCAACAACAAAATCCAACTCTCTCAGAAGATACACTGCCGAGGTTCGGACTGGTACACCGCATTGATAAAAATACCAGCGGTTTACTGGTACTGGCCAAAACAGACAAGGCTATGCGGCACTTAGCCAAACAATTTTTTGATCATACTACCAGCAGGAAATATGTGGCACTGGCCTGGGGTGATATACAGGACGATACCGGAACTATTATAGCCCATGTGGGCCGTAATCTTCGTTTCCGAAAATTATTTGAAGCTTATCCTGAAGGGGATCATGGCAAAGAGGCCATTACACATTATAGGGTACTCGAAAGATTTGGCTATGTAACTATGGTAGAATGTGTGCTGGAGACCGGCCGTACCCACCAGATAAGAGTACACATGAAATATATCGGTCACCCTTTATTTAATGATGATTTTTATGGCGGCAACCGGATTGTAAAAGGTACGGTGTACACCAAATACAAACAATTTGTAGATAACTGTTTTTCGATCTGCAAGCGACAGGCATTGCATGCAAAGACGCTGGGCTTTACGCATCCCAGCACCGGTGAACAATTATTTTTTGAAGCACCCTTACCCCCTGATATGGAACAGGTGATTGAAAAATGGAGAAGATATGCAGGATCAGTTGGTAAAGTCGAATAAGGTAGCTGTAAACATTCCTCTTTCTCTTTTCTTGAATACTACATCCCAGTTGCCGATATAGCGGAGTAATTTAGGCACCAGGTAACTACCATATTTTGTCATTTGTACTTCCATGTGTACGTTAAAATCGTAGACACCTGCGTCATAACTCATATCATAATTACGGGCCATTACTTCCATGGTCTTAGTATTGAACCAGGTAACCATACTGTCTATAACGATCCGGTTCTTTTGACCGCCGCTCAGATCAGTCTTTGCCCTAATAGTAAAAATATAACAAGACTCCCCTTCATAATCTCCAAAATCAATGATGAAATCATATTGTTGGGCTTTGTCAGGATCAAAGATGTCGATCTTATCACCGATAAATGGTATGCCGGGAATTTTTTTCCCGGGGTTGAAAAAAAGCATCTTTAACTGCTCTTTTCTTTTCGCCATACCACTTTGTGATTTGGGGCGGAAGTCAACTCCCTTAACGATATTATTTTCCCCGCAGACTGCAGCTTTGGTAAAAAACAAACCGGCATATAACTCGCCGGTATTATAATTATATCCTCCATCCCCATCATAAAAATCTCCGCTGGTCTTTTCGCTTAACACTTCCATGGTACGGCAGCCTGCTGAGCGGTTTTGTTTGGTCTTGCTGACCAGTGAAGCTTTTATTTTCCCTTTTTTATCTTTTATACGAATATCATTCCAGGCCGTAAAACCCAGTACCCGGAGATTCCGGAAGGCTTTATAAAAAGTTGTATCGTTTTTTACCTGGTCAATAAAACGGGGTACGTTCAGGTCAGTACGGATGATCACTTCGGAAAGGTTGACCATTTTAGCCAGCCGGTCGGTATCTAAAGAATCCTGTTGCTGGGCACGTACCCAAGCCGAAAACAACAGTAGCAAAAGACCGCCTATTAATTTCAGCTTCATTCTGCAAATTACTACTCCGGTCAGAATACTGGTAATCCATTAATTGAGGAGGGTAAAAATGATAACATCCAAGACACCGGCCAAAACATTGGCCACTAAGCCAAAATAAGAACACATACAAACTTACTGATACAAAAGAGAAGGCAGATCCGTCTTCTCTTATTTTCGATTCTGTTTTATAACGTATAAAGAATGCTTATCCCGGAAAAAGCATTTTATAATCCACCGACACTTTCCCCTTTGAAATATCATTGAGTTTACCCTTCATTAGCTTTCGCTTGAGGGCTGATATATGGTCGATAAAAAGCTTGCCCTCAATATGATCATACTCATGCAGTATGACCCTCGCCGTTATACCCGTAAAGGTCTTTGTATGTTGTTGAAATTGCTGGTCAACGAATTGGAGTGTAACTTTCTCCTGCCGGTAAATATCTTCCCGGATCTTCGGAATACTGAGACACCCTTCATTATACGGCCACTCATTTCCATTCAATGCAGTGATATGGGCATTGATGAAAACAGCTTTTAAACCTTCATCACCCGGGTAATCTGCTTTTTCTTCCTCCTCCATATTATTAAACATCTGAACAGTATCCACGAGGAACAGCCGAATATCCCTGTTAACCTGTGGCGCAGCAAGCCCTACACCATTGCTGGCATAAAGGGTCTCCCACAAATCTTCTATTAGCTTATCAAGCTGTGGATAATCCGGGCTGATATCAGGGCTGATTTTACGGAGTACCGGGTGTCCGTATGCCACGATTGGAAGTATCATGTAATGATTAGGTTAAAGCGGCAAATTTAGCCTCAATTGGCGATTTATCCAATTGCCCGGAGGTATTCCTGCAACATAATTGTAGCGGCAATTTCATCCACCAATGCTTTATTCCGTCGTTGCATTTTTTTCAGCCCCATTTCCAACATGGCATCCTTCGCCATTTTGGAAGTATAGCGTTCATCCACTTTTTTAATAGGCATAGCCGGAAAATTCTTTTCCAGCTCTTTGATACATTTTGTCACCAGTGGCGTAGCATGAGTGGCCGAATCATCCCAGTTGGTAGGCCATCCGATCAGGATCAGCTCCACGGGTTCTTTGGAAAAATAATCTTTCAGGAAAGGAATAAGTTCCTTTGAATGCAGCGTGGTGAGCCCGGTAGCAATGATCCGCAAGGGATCCGTTACGGCAAGTCCGGTTCTTTTGAGGCCGTAGTCTATGGAAATAATTCGGGACATTTTTTATACTTGAAAAGTTTATGGTTCATGGTTCATTCTTCGAAGAGCTATGAACTATAAGCTAACAAACAGGTCGGCTATCACAAAGATGGCGAAAACAACGGATGCAATTCCATTGGCTGTCATAAAGGCCAGGTTTACTTTTCGCAGATCTGTTGGTTTGACTACGGAATGCTGATACACCAGCATAAAAACAAATACAGCGGCACCCATCCAATACAACCAGCCAAACTTTCCAACAAAACCGGCAGTTACAACAGCGGCTGCGCTCAGCAAATGCAACAACTCCGATACCCGCAATGCTTTGGCCTTTCCCAGCCATACTGGAATGGAATACAATTGCTCGGATTTATCAAATTCCTCATCCTGCAGTGCATATATAATATCAAACCCACTGACCCAAAAAATAACTGCTAGTGAAAAGATAACAGGTAAAAGTGAAAAATGGCCCGTAACAGCAAGGTATGCCCCAATTGGCGCAAGGGATAAACCTACACCAAGTATTAAATGGCAAAGCGGGGTAAAGCGTTTGGTATAACTGTATCCCAAAACAACTGCCAGCGCTACCGGCGATAAATAAAAACACAGCTGGTTGATAAAGAAAGTGCAACCGATAAACAACAAACTGCTGATGATGGTAAACGCCAATGCATTCTTTGCAGTAATAATTCCTGAAGGGATTTCCCGGATCGCTGTTCTTGGGTTTTTGGCATCATATCGCCGGTCGAGATAACGGTTGAAAGCCATGGCGGCGCTACGGGCAAAAACCATGCAGAGAATAACTAAACCGAACTTAATCCCCAAGTCCTTCCAATTAAATTGAGGTGGAAAAATTGTTTTATGCCAACCTGGAATAAGCGAAGTGATTTCAAACAATCCGATAAAAAAACCAATAAACGCAAAAGGCATGGCGAAAATGGTATGCGAAAACTTTATAAGAGAGAGATAACTTTTTACTTTAGTCATGAATAGTCAATATTCAATTATCAATATGAAATATTTAATAAGCAACACTCAATTTCCCAAATATCGTTATAGTTTAGTTCGTACCAACTCCCACAACACAACCCCTGCCGCGGTGGCGATATTCAACGAATGCTTCATCCCCAATTGGGGTATTTCTATACATCCATCGCAAAGGGATATCGTTGACTGCTCCACTCCTGCTTTTTCATTTCCAAACACAACTGCTATTTTTTCTTCCGGCTCAAACCCAATGGCATTTAGCTTAAAACTGCCTTCCGCCTGTTCTACAGCATAAACATTGTATCCTTTTTCTCTCAGGTCAGCAACCGCTTCTGCCGAAGTCTCAAAATGCTTCCATGCCACCGACTCTTCTGCACCCAGCGCCGTTTTCTTAATTTCTTTATGAGGAGGCTGGGAAGTATAGCCGACAATATAAATGGCTTCTACCAGGAAAGCATCGGAGCTACGGAAAACACTGCCCACATTATAGGCGCTCCGGATATTTTCAAGTACAACGATGATGGGGTTTTTATCCGACTCCCTGAATTCTTCCACCGATTTACGGCCCAGTTCTTCCATGCTTAGTTTTCGCATCGGGCAAAGGTAGGCTAAGAGCTCAAAAGAGAGGAAGAGAAAAGGAGAAATAGCTTTTATTACGACCACTCTTACACTGTTTGTACCGGTTTATTTTTTAACCCTTTTCAGGAATGACCAGTATCAACAAAAAGAGGAAAAGAGTTTGCTTTACTCTTTTCTCCTTTAATCTTTTAGCACTTACTTCAAATTTACAATCTTCTTATCCTTCGGATACTTCACACTATAGCTGAACCGGACTTTCTTACTTTCTCCCGGTTTCAAATCAAGTTTCCAGGTCAGTACACCGGTTTCTGCATTGATCATGGCGTCGCTGCCATCTTCTAATTTTACTTCTATTTCTTTTATATTACTCAGCGGGTACTGATCTTTCAGCAGCAGGTTCACATCCGTCAGTTTATTATTCTTCACCAGTATTTCGTAGGTAAAGAACTGTTTGCTTTCTTTTCCACTTGTTTTCAGGCTGCTCAGTTCTTTTATCAATGACCGTTTTACCGCCACTCTTTTATCACGGCCCAGAGAAAGATTCAGCGTATCAGCAGTTGTATTTGGGTCTATTACCGATTTGCCGATATAGGTATCATCCATTATTATGTTGGCATCGCCCGGCAACAGGTCCAGATTTTGCCAATCTGCTACTTCTGCCAGCAGGTATGCATCTTTATCCATTCTTGGCACAGCATAGTTTTTCAGCACACAGGCAATTTCCTGGTCTTTGATGGTTACACTATTCAGTTGCCCATCACTGGCAATATCATACGGCAAATCAATTTCAAAATTAGTATTTAGCTGACCCTCATTCAGCGTGGTGTATTGTTGCAAGTTACTCGGATCAATAGTTTTCACACCAGCAACCTTCCCTTCAAGTTTATAAGCCCCATCCCCGTTAACCACCACTTCTTCTGCCAGTTTTTCATCATCCCTGTATGACTGAATCAAATTCCGCTGTGCATTACCTGCTGCAGCCCTTCTTTGCAAATCAGTATAAATACCCGGAACGTATAATTGCAGATACCAGGGTGTAAGTACAGGAGCTACTATACCAAAGTTGGGAGTACCGGTGCTGAGCGTGAGCTTTGTTTTCTTCCAGTCAATGCCGGTAGTTTGCGTAAGCGATGCTTTATACACCAGCTTCACTTTATTAGTTTTTGAATTCACCCTTACATCATATACAGCTGTCCACCCGGCATACTGGGTGTAATACGAAAGGCTCACCGGTATTTCACCTGTACGTTTATTCATCACTTGCAAAAAAACCTGTCCGTAAGGTTTTTGTTTTATGGGTGCAACAGCTGTAATTACTGCTATTCGTTTCCTGATTTCAGCTATCCGTACATTCAACTGGCTGATAGTTTGCCGGTGATTATAAATATTTGTTTTCGATTTTTCAATTTTGTTGTTGTAATATTCCAGCAACTTCAGTACTTCTTCACTTGTTACTGTTTTATTACCACTGGTTTTGATAGTGTTTTCAATCAACAATCCTGTTTTGGTGAGTATCTCCTGGTCTATCACGATCAGGTTGTCTACCCGGCCAATTTCTCTTTGTACTAACAGAATACTGTCTTCCATTCTTTCCACTTCTTTTGTCCTGGTAACAGGTGGTACAGTGGGATAATACACACTATAGCGTTGCGACAATAATGCCACATCTTCCGGCACACTTATCTGGAGGCTGTTGATGTCGATATTTGTACTCAGGTTACTGATAACAATAATTTTGGTACCGGCATCTACTTTCACTTTCGACTCATGGGTGAGCTCAGCACCATAACCAAAATACACGGTGGCATTGGTAATGGTAGCATCGGTACGGGCCGTATCGGCAGCTGGGCTTTGTGCTTTGACCTGGGCGCAAAAGATTATTATCCCGGAAAACAGGAGAAACTTTTTCATGGCAACTTTATTTTTTAACCAGATGCAGAAAGAACAATTGTTACACAAGCACTTCCTTATTTTTGTCTTCCATGTCAAAAACAGCTTCCTCCGACACCCCCATGATGCAGCAACACCGGACGATCAAGCAAAAATACCCGGATGCTATTCTGCTATTTAGGGTGGGTGATTTTTATGAGACCTTCGGACAGGATGCAGTGGTGACTTCCCAGGTATTAGGTATTACGCTTACTAAAAGAAACAATGGCGCTGCTTCCTCCTCCGAACTGGCCGGCTTCCCCCACCATGCACTCGATACCTATTTACATAAACTGGTAAGGGCCGGTCACCGGGTTGCCATCTGCGATCAACTGGAAGATCCGAAACTAGCCAAGGGTATTGTGAAAAGAGGGGTTACTGATATGGTGACACCGGGCACTACGGTGAATGATAAACTCCTTGAGCACCATAGCAATAATTTTTTAGCGGCTATCCATTTTGCCGAAACAGACTCCGCATCGAAATACGAACAATACGGTCTGGCCTTTCTGGATATTTCCACCGGTGAGTTTTTTATTGCCGAAGGCGACAGGGAATATGCTGATAAATTATTACAAAGTTTCAAACCGGCCGAGATCGTTTTTCAACGGCACCACCAGAAAAAATTCAAAGAATATTTTAGCAGTAAAATTTATACCTATACACTCGACGAATGGATCTTTGACCATACGTATGCAGAAGATATGCTGTTAAAACATTTTCAAACGCATTCCTTAAAAGGATTTGGTGTTGATGAATTAAAAAATGGATTGATCGCTGCCGGCGCAATCATCCATTACTTAAAAGATACCGAACATCCCAACTTGCAACATATTACTTCCCTCCAACGGATTGACCGGGATGATTTTCTCTGGATGGACCGTTTTACCATTCGTAACCTGGAATTAATATCCGGGAATTCGGAAGGCAACCATACCCTGCTGAGTGTGCTGGATAATACCGTTTCACCAATGGGTGCCCGGTTATTAAAACGCTGGATCGTCTTTCCCCAGAAAGATATTCATAAGATCAATGAACGACTGGACACCGTGGAATTCCTGGTAAAGGAGACAGAACTGCGGACGGCCATCAGCCAGCATATCAAACTAAGCGGTGATATAGAAAGACTGGTTTCGAAAATACCCATGAAGAAGATCAACCCGAGAGAGGTACTTCAACTATCAAGGGGATTAAAACAGGTGGAGATCATTAAACAGCTTTGCCTGAGTTCTTCCAACGAATACCTGAAACGCCTGGGTGATGCCCTGAACCCCTGCCCTTATATTGCTGATAAGATACAAAAAGAAATAGTTGACAATCCACCAGCTCTCGCTGCCAAAGGCGGCATGATGAATAGTGCTGTCAGCCCAGAATTGGACGAACTCCGGCAAATATCTTTCAACGGTAAAAACTACCTGGCACAACTCCAGCAAAAAGAAGCCGAAAGGACCGGTATAGGTTCCCTGAAAATTGGTTTTAATAATGTATTCGGCTATTATCTGGAAGTAACCAATTCACAAAAAAACAAAGTGCCGCCGGAATGGATGCGCAAACAAACACTGGCGAATGCAGAACGCTATATCACACCGGAATTAAAAGAATACGAAGAAAAAATAACCGGTGCGGAAGAGAAAATATTAAAAATAGAGCTGGCATTATTTGAGGCCCTGCTAAACGAGTTATCCGATTATCTGGCGCCGGTGCAAATCAACGGTAACCTGCTGGCCATACAGGATTGTCTCTGCTGCTTTGCCAACAACGCCATTCAATACCAGTACCGGAAGCCACAACTGCATACCGGTGATGAACTGCTGATCAAAGAGGGGCGGCACCCGGTCATTGAAAGAAACTTACCTCCTGGTGAAAGCTTTATCAGCAACGACCTGGAGCTTAACAAAAACAATCAGCAACTCATTATCCTTACCGGACCAAACATGAGTGGTAAATCGGCTTTGCTCCGGCAAACAGCGCTCATCACTTTAATGGCACATATGGGCTCTTTTGTTCCGGCTGCCGAAACAAAAATTGCCCTGACCGACCGCATATTTACCCGGGTTGGAGCATCGGATAATCTATCCGGCGGGGAATCTACTTTTATGGTAGAGATGAATGAAACGGCCTCAATTATCAATAATATTACCGACAGGAGCCTGATCCTGCTTGACGAAATTGGACGGGGTACTTCCACTTACGACGGGATATCAATCGCCTGGAGTATTGCCGAGCATTTACATAACTCCCCCCACCAACCCAAGACTTTATTCGCTACCCACTACCACGAATTGAACGAACTGGAAGAGAAATTTGCCCGGGCAAAAAACTTTCATGTCACCAATAAAGAAGTAGGCAATAAGATCATCTTCCTCCGCAAGTTAGCCCGGGGTGGCAGTACGCACAGTTTTGGTATCCATGTAGCCAAAATGGCGGGCATGCCCCCTTCCTTAATTGACCGGGCCAATGAGATCCTGAAACAGCTCGAAGACAGGGGTCAGCAAACGGAAGTTGGAGGTAGCAGCATCACGGAAACCCTAAAAGCGACTTCGGCCCCCAAGCTACAGTTATCGATCTTTGATGCGCACAGCGAAACCTTTGATGAAATAAGGAAATTACTGGAAGGTGCCGATATTAACCGCCTGACTCCGGTGGAAGCCTTGTTGAAGCTGCAGGAGATCAAGAGTAAGTTGAAATAAACAGTTTACGCACAAGCTTTTGAGTATTTTTTGAAAAATATTGCCATTACAAAAAACTTCTTATTTTTACTGTAAATCACGCAATCATGAAATTGATCAAACTAACTGCTTTCTCTTCCCTGCTTTTGGCTTTTACTTTCGGTATCACCTCCTGCGAAAAAGCAGCTGAGGAAAAAAAGACCACCGATTTTGAGAAAAAAGATATTGCTCTAACAGGTGCCCAGGAAAACCCTCCCGTTCCTACTTCAGCATTAGGCTCAATGAATGTTTTTTATTCAAAAGACACCCGTAAACTCAATTATACCGTAACCTGGTCAGGTCTTACAGATTCTGTATTGCTTATGCATATACATGGATTAGCGCCAACTGGTTATAATGCAGGTGTAGTACAAAATATCGTTACTGCCAGCAATGGAATTTTCCCTCAAAAAACTGCCGGCAAGTTCACTTTCACTAAATCCGGAAAATTATCCGGTGAGCTCCTGGCAGATGGGGTATTTGTAAAAGAACAAGACATCTTAAATGGCGTCTACTACATAAACATTCATACGAATACTTATCCAGGCGGAGAGATCAGGGGCCAGATTCGCTTTCAATAATTACCTCCAGCAATTAATTATATTTCAAAACCATCTCACAGGAGATGGTTTTTTCGTTGTAGGATAAAAAAGGGAATAAATTATTTCACCTCGAACCAGAGCGGCTGGCTGTCATTCCAATCACCATTATAGTTAATGAAAAGCTCCTCTCCTGCCGGGATGGCATGAACGGCTTTTATACTGATCTGTTTCTGTTCAAAATCCATTTCATATTCGCAATTGCTGTTATAGGAATGATTATATACAGGCACATAGCCCAGTGCCATGCAACAGTGGTCTTTATTATCACCCCATTCAAAGATATAATCATGCAGGAGAGTTTGGTCCAGCAACAAGCGGTCTTCTTTTGTCATTACAATAACAGGTGCTATCTCCACTACCGTTCCCGCCAAAATAGCTGCAGTTGTAAAAACACCCCGGCCCATTGAGGCGGTAGGAGCAATAAATAAAAGAGGCAGTATCATTCTACAGTATGATTTAAGAGCACGAAGTACGGGGTTTCCTGAAAACAGGAGAAATTTTTCACTTCTGGTCTCAGTGCTTCTAACCCCCTGTTTCTTACTTCGTACTTCTTACTTCGCACTTCGTACTTTTGAATCATGTCAGCGGAATTGGAACCACATACCCTGCAGGAGCAGTTTGAAACGATCATCAAAACAGAAGATAAGTTACTAATACGGGAGTTCCTAGATGATCAGAATATCAGTGATGTGGCAGAACTGGTTTATGAATTCCCGGAATATGAAAGCCAGATCATTGCTAATATGTCGGTGAACCGGGCCGCCAGTGTTTTTAAAATTTTAGACCTTTCCACGCAAAAGACAATCATTCACGAATTACCCGCCAACACCACGGCGGCATTACTGAATGACCTGCCAGCAGATGACCGAACCGATTTCCTCGAAGAATTGCCGAGCAATGTAGTGAGAGAGCTGATCAAACTATTGGATCCGGACGAACGAAAAATAACCCTCTCATTGCTGGGTTATCCTGAAAATAGTATCGGCCGTTTGATGACACCCGATTATGTATATGTATACCCGTGGAATACGATTCAGGAAGTATTTGCCACGATCCGCAAATATGGAAAAGACAGTGAAACCATCAATGTCATATATGTGATCAATGATAAAGGTGAATTGCTCGATGATATCCGGATCCGGGATTTTATTTTAAATCCTCCGGATAAAAAAGTGTCGGAGCTGATGGATGAACGTTTTATTTCCCTGCACCCGGAAGATGACCAGGAAACGGCCAGTGAAGTTTTTAAAATGAATAACCGTGTTGCGTTGCCGGTTACCAGTAAGAGCAACAAACTCCTCGGTATAGTTACCATCGATGATATTTTATGGGTTGCCAGTGAAGAGTTTAGTGAGGACATGCAAAAAATGGGAGGTACAGCTGCATTGGATGAGCCCTACCTGGATGTGCCGCTTTTTAAATTGTATAAAAAAAGAATCATCTGGCTGATCATCCTCTTTATTGGTGAAACGCTGACCATTGCTGCCATGTCCAGTTTTCAAAAAACATTGGAGCAGGTACTGGTTCTGTCTACTTTTATTCCTTTAATTATATCCAGTGGAGGTAACAGCGGCTCCCAGGCAGCCACCCTGATCATACAGGCCATGGCATTAGGAGAAATAACTGTAAAGGACTGGTGGCAGATCGCCCGAAGGGAAATTTTGTCGGGCTTTTTTATGGGTATAACCCTTGGTGTGTTTGGATTCCTGATCATTATGGGAGGGCATGAATTTTTTGGGTTATTTGGCGAACATTTTATCCGGATCGGTTTTGCAATTGGCACGTCAGTAATTGGGGTAGTAATGTGGGGCACTATTATGGGCTCCATGTTGCCTTTATTGTTAAAAAGACTTGGGGCTGACCCTGCCACCTCTTCCACCCCTTTTATAGCCACCCTGGTCGATGTAACCGGTTTGCTCATCTATTTCGGAACTGCATTCCTGCTTTTAAAAGGAGTACTTCTCTAACCGGTTCTGTTGCAGCCAGTTTGTTTGGATGTTTCCGGTTTTTTTTGGACTTTAGCCCCTGCAAGCACTCAACCGTTTGCATGTTTTGGAATCAATACCTTTGCCGCACCTTCGCCAGTTTTGGTGATGGTTCATTTAAAATGTAAAAAAACAATGTGTGGAATAGTTGGATATACCGGTCACCGGGAAGCTTACCCTATTATTATCAAAGGCCTTAAGCGACTGGAATACCGTGGATACGACAGTACCGGCGTTGCCTTGCAAAACGGCAGTGGTCTGAAAGTCTATAAGAAAAAAGGGAAGGTCGCAGAGCTGGAAGAAAGTATTGTTGGCAAAGATCTACATGCCAATGTTGGCATTGGCCATACCCGCTGGGCCACCCATGGCGAACCAAGTGACCGCAATGCACATCCTCATCAATCGTCAAGCGGCAAACTGGCCATGATACATAATGGTATCATTGAAAACTATTCGCAACTAAAAAAAGAATTGACCAATAAAGGGTACACGTTTAACAGCGACACCGATACGGAAGTCTTACTCAATTTTATTGAAGAAATAAAAAAGAATAACCAGTGTGACCTGGAAGAAGCTGTCCGGATAGCCCTGAAAAGAGTAACAGGTGCCTATGTTATTTTATTACTGGATGAAGACAAACCTGATACGATCATTGCCGCAAGAAAAGGGAGTCCCCTGGTAATTGGTGTAGGCAAAGGCGAACATTTTCTGGGCTCTGATGCATCCCCTATGCTGGAATACACCAAGGAAGTGGTGTATGTCAATGATTACGAATTGGCCATTATTAAACCGGATGAACTGATCCTTAAAAACCTGGGTAATGAGAAGATTACTCCTTATGTCCAAAAATTAGATATTGAACTTGCGGCTATTGAGAAAGGCGGCTATGAGCATTTTATGTTGAAAGAGATCTTTGAACAACCACAAACGATCTATGATTGCCTCCGGGGAAGGCTGGATGCCACAGAAGGAACCATCACCATGAGTGGTATTCAGCAATATGCTGAACAGATCGTTAACGCCAACAGAATCGTTATGGTGGCCTGCGGTACCAGCTGGCATGCCGGACTGGTGGCAGAATATATTTTCGAAGAGCTCTGCCGGGTCAATGTAGAAGTAGAATATGCTTCAGAATTCCGCTACAGAAATCCGGTGATCAGTAAAGGTGATATTATCATTGCTATCTCACAAAGCGGGGAAACTGCTGATACATTAGTGGCAATTGAAAAAGCAAAAGAGAAAGGCGCCATTATACTGGGTGTTGTAAATGTGGTGGGGTCGTCTATAGCCAGGATCAGTCATGGAGGCGCCTACACTCATGCCGGCCCTGAGATCGGAGTAGCTTCTACCAAAGCTTTTACTGCGCAATTAGCTGTACTTACCATGATTGCGCTGAAGATTGGTTATATAAAGGGAACCATATCTGAAGAACGGTACCGGAACCTGCTGAATGAACTGCAGGAGATACCTGAGAAAGTAGCCTGGACATTGAACCACAGTGATACGATCAAAGCATTGGCAGAAAAATATAAGGGTGCGAGGGATTTTCTCTACCTCGGCCGTGGATATAATTTCCCGGTAGCCTTAGAAGGCGCATTAAAATTGAAAGAGATATCTTATATCCATGCAGAAGGTTACCCGGCTGCCGAAATGAAGCACGGACCTATTGCATTGGTAGATGAAAATTTACCCGTTGTATTTATTGCCACGCGGGATGCCTATCATGAAAAAGTGATCAGTAATATGCAGGAAATAAAAGCCCGGAAAGGAAGAGTGATCTCTGTGATCACCGAAGGAGATGATATTGCTATGGAATTGTCTGAAGATGTGATGATCGTCCCGGAAGCCGATGATATCCTGGCACCGATGCTAAGTGTGATCCCGTTGCAATTACTGGCCTATTATATTGGCCTCGCCAACGGATGTGATGTGGACAAGCCAAGAAACCTTGCAAAAAGTGTGACCGTGGAATAGCACCGGTTGCTGGTCGCTGGTTACTGGTTTTAGAGTAATAAACGACCCTGGATATTAATAAAAACCAGTAACAAACAACTTCTAACACCCCACATGAACAATATCATTAAGCGACCTATTGCTGCTTTAGGATATAATTTTATCCGGAAAGAATTTATTCCAAAAGGAAAAAATGAATATCATCTCCGTAATATCCAAAACAGGAGTGGTATCAACTACCGGGCACTTACTCCGGCAGAAATAAAAATACTGGAGCGCAATGCCAACAGCTCCGACAACTGGGAGATGGTACAGGTATCCAACGCTTTTAATCCCAGCCTGGTAAAGAATTGTACCTTTTATGGTCTTATCCGTATTGGAAAACTCGATCCTTATTTTGTTGAGTTCAACAACCTGCGGATGCCCGTAGGTCTCTATAACAGTACCATCATCAGCTGTGATATCGGGGATAATGTCGTGATCGATAATGTCAACTTTGTCAGCCATTATATTATTGGTAACGAGGTTATCCTGGTCAATATAAATGAGCTGGCCACTACCGATCATTCCAAATTTGGTAACGGGGTATTGAAAGACGGCGAAAAAGAAGCCGTACGTGTCTGGATGGAAGTTGCGAATGAGAACGCCGGCCGCAGCATCCTCCCTTTCAATGGGATGCTGGCAGGTGATGCGTGGCTCTGGTCCAAATACCGGGCCGATGAAAAGCTGCTGCAAAAATTCAAAGAATTTACCGATCAGCGTTTTGATAATCAAAGAGGTTATTATGGAAAGATCGGTGACCGGACCGTTATTAAAAACAGCCGGATCATCAAAGACGTTTGGATCGGAACGGATGCCTATATAAAAGGCGCCAATAAATTAAAGAACCTTACCATTAACTCGACACCCAATGCAAAATCGCAGATCGGTGAAGGTTGCGAACTGGTAAATGGTATTATCGGTGAAGGCTGCCGGATATTCTATGGTGTAAAAGCAGTCCGTTTCATGATGGGAGCCAACTCGCAATTAAAATATGGGGCCCGGTTGATTAACTCTTATCTCGGTGACAATTCTACCATCTCCTGCTGTGAAGTATTGAATTCCCTGATCTTCCCGGCTCATGAACAACACCATAATAATTCATTCTTATGTGCGGCTACTGTGCTGGGGCAAAGTAATATGGCAGCGGGTGCAACGATTGGATCTAATCATAATTCCAGGGGAGCAGATGGAGAACTGATCGCAGGCCGTGGATTCTGGCCGGGCCTCTGTGTAAGCCTGAAACATAATTCAATATTTGCGTCGTATACCCTGATTGCCAAAGGTGATTTTCCGGCGGAGTTAAATATTCCTGTTCCGTTCTCCCTGATCAGTAATGAAATGAGTACCGATAAGCTAATCGTCATGCCTGCCTATTGGTTCTTATTCAATATGTATGCCCTGGCCCGTAATGCCGGAAAATATGTAAGCCGTGACAAACGAACGGATAAAACCCAGGTGATTGAATATGACTACCTGGCACCGGATAGCATCAACGAGATAACTGACTCCCTGGCATTGCTGGAAAGATGTACGGCAATTGCCTGGAGCAGAAAAAACAATAAAAAAATTGCCGGTAAAGACCTGATAAAGACAGGAAAAAAATTATTAGAAAATAATCCTGATGAAATCTCCAACCTCGAAATACTGGCGGAAGGATTTGAAAACAGCAAACGTAAAGTTCAATTGATAAAAGTGGTAGAAGCTTACCGGGTTTTTAAAGAGCTGGTAAGCTATTATGGCGTTTGCCAGCTGATTGAAATGATTGGCCGAAAGAAGATCGCTACCTGGCAAAAAATGGTTCAGTCATTACCGTCAAATCCGGTCCGTAATCAATGGAAAAATATTGGAGGCCAGCTGATACCGGAAACTGCTGTTAAATCCCTGATCAATAGCATAAGGTCCGGAAAGATCAGCAATTGGGATGAAGTACATGATTTCTATCATAAAAAAAGTGTTGCTTATATGGCAGATAAATTCCAGCATGCTTACGCTTCCCTGCTCGAAATGCTGAAGTTGACACCCAAAAAATTCACAAAAAAAATATTTATCCAACTACTAGAGCAATCTGTTCAAACAAAAGAATGGATGACAAAGGGTATCTATACTTCAAGGGCCAAAGATTACGAAAATCCTTTCCGGAAAATGGTCTATGAAACAGAGCAGGAAATGGAAAAAGTAACCGGGAAACTGAAAGACAATAGTTTTATTTTACAGCAACAACTGGAAACAACCAACTTTACTACGCAAGTAAAGGAGATTATTGCACGCTTCCGATAAATTTACACCGTATGAGATCGGTAGATGAATACATTGCAGGTCTGCCGGAAGACAGACAGGTGATCATTAACCTGGTCAGGAAAATTTTAGCAGAGAATGTTCCGGGTTTGGAAGAAAAGCTGAGTTTCAAAATTCCATTTTACCATTACTTTGGTATGTTTATATATATCAATTCTACGAAACAGGGAATTGACCTTGCATTTTGCCGGGGCAAAGACCTGCTGAATGAATTTCCCCAACTGGAGTTGAAAAACAGGGCCATGGCTACCACTGTTTGTATCAGAAATAAAAAAGATATTGACGCACTGCAGGTACGCCAAATGATTGTGGTGGCAGCTGCCTGGAATAAAGAAGCCAGGCGGTTGAAAATCCCCATAGTAAAAAAAAGAAACTCCGCAGCAGGTCGCTCACCAAACCGAAAATACTAAGCTTTCTTAATTCCTGTTTTTAATCGGCGTATAGATGGAATGAAATCCAGCCTGATAACAAACAGTATAATACAGGACATCAAAAAGATAATGCCGGAGTGGTTTCTTTCCCTCTCCTATTTTTATCACGAGGGCCCCGGTAAAAGCAGCCCGTTGTATAAAATTATTAAGGTGATATTGATCTGTAACCATCACGAATAAGGAAGTAGAAAAAGGAAATTTGGGTCCTTTGGCAGGGTCACCATCTTTGTATTTATTCTTAAAGCTATAGGAAGGCCAAAACCATTGCGCGTTGGCTTTGGGAAAAATCGAATGAAACCCATTCCAGTTAAATTGCAAGCCTTCATTAAATCCTTTTGCGGCGCCCGCTGTATAGAGCAATCCACCGGTTAAAATTTTATTACCGTCAAGCCTCCATCTTTTCGACCGGTCGATCCGAATATCCCCGGAAGCGGGAACAGCAGGAACCGGTTTTAGTTGTATGCTGTTAGTAGCTGGTGTTTCTTTATTAAGATCAATGCCATTGACTTGCCCGGAAGTGGTGATACAAAAAAGCAAGGCCGGAAAAAGAACAAGTTTCATATTGAACAGATTGATGGTTACTAAAAGGTAGTGGCTGTTCAACAGGATATATTGCAAGCAGCTGATCAATTGATCAATCAACTCATCTTTCATTAAATGATACTGTAAGATAAGGGGCGTTCAGAAAGGATAGATTTCAGGTACGGGCCGAGTCCTGAGTGATTCGGCTACTAAAGTAATTATGTGGGTTTATTTAAGCAAGTAAATTGGAACAATTATTATACATATCGTATCATTAGCGTTGCGTTGTTGAATTAATTAGTTCTTTGAAAGTATTGTCAGTATTGAGTTTGCAAGGATTTTATCCCTAAGACGATTTGAATTTTTTT
>JAWXCO010000050.1:0-20574 GCA_034408705.1 Bacteroidota bacterium | reverse complement strand
TTTACTTCACTAAAATTATTTACAAAGTTCAACGGGTTTTGTATTTCATGGGCAATGCCTGCGGTGAGTTCTCCAAGGCTGGCCATTTTTTCTGATTGGATGAGTTGGGATTGGGTAGATTTTAAATTATTCAGTGACTCATTTAGAGATGCGGTTCTTTCTTTTACCTGTTGTTCCAGGGTTTCATTTTGCTTTGAAAGGATTTGTTCTTTATCCTTCGATAGCTGTTGCACCTTTTCCAAGTTTAACCGCAAATCCTGACTCCTTTTGCCAAAAGCATAACCTAAATATATTGACAAAGCAATAGGGTTAATCATAAATGCAAAAGGAATTAATTGATATAAATAATTGTTTTGTATAAGTCCAAAAATGTCTAATAAATAAAATGTCCAATAGGTAAATAATATACCATTTGATATAAGGAAGATCAATGAACCTGTACTGTTCTTTTTCCATGAATTTACTGCTACCCTTAAAAATAGCAACAACACGATAATGCCTGAAATTGGGGCTATGACATTGGGGTCATAAAAAAAGAATAGAATTACAGCTATCGGTAATAGAAATACTGATATTTTAAAAAGTGTGTCAATTTTGTGTTCTAGAATACAATAACCACAGTAAAGAGCTAAAAGAAATGATACAATAATACAGTTATCAATAAAAAATCTAATCCAAAAATCATCACCTGTTGTGGAAATAGCTACAATTACACCATAGGTAAAACAAATCAATAAAAAATTGGATAAAGAAAAATATCCGTTTATTTTTTCACTTGGAAAAAATAGATAAAAGGACAAGAAAATAATAAACATAAGAATAGCCAGCCCGGTAGCTATATGATAATTAGCTATTATTTTTTGGGTAATGGCTAAACTTTTATTTTTTACTATATCAGCAGAATTGGCATTGGAAAGTGTAGATACGGCTAGCCTTATAGCTCCATTCGTAGCTGTAGAAATGGGGAATTTGTATTGAGCATTTACGTAACGTATGGCTAATACCTGTTCTTTACCAATACTGATTGGTAGCTGTAAGATTTGTATGAATGGATTCATAAATACTACAGAATCCCGATTGGCATTAACACTACCTAATTGATGTATTAGTTTCCCATCTAAATAAATTTCGGAAGCCCCCAATTGGTAAATATTCAAGACCAATGCATCCTTCACTGAAGAATCTGCCATAATGCGTTTGCGAAACCATGCAATCTCATTTCTATCAGCAATTGCCATTTTATTATCAGGCATGTTGAGATTCCAATTTGAAAACACTTCCCAGTTAGAATCATTAAACGTTGAATTGGCCCAAGTTGGATTATCTCCTTTTTGGTATTTCCAGTTCTTACTTAAAGTTGTCCAGGTTTCGTTTACTGTTGTGTCTGAAATAATTGTAGTTCCCTTAGTCTGACCAAAAATATTTGATGACCATAGAATGAAGACCAGGTAAAGTAGTTTTTTCATATTTACGAATTAGTTGTAGGTATTGAAATGATAAATATACTTCCTTGCTGCTTGTTAGGTAGGCCTACTCTCTCTTCTGTCTCCACCTTTAGTTCCCCACCATGTGCTTTTACAATATCATAACTCAAACTTAAGCCCAGGCCCGTTCCATGCCCTGTTGGTTTGGTGGTAAAGAAGGGTTGGTATATTTTGTCTAATAGTTTTTGAGGCATGCAGTTACCAATCTTCATGTGATTATTTTTTTAATTGCTTATTCTTTTTCACTTGCGGCAAATAATTTTCTGCTGAAACTATTTTATTTCCAGTCTTATTCTCCAAATCAATTCTTGCTTTAACTGCTACCGAACCGCCTTGTTTGGCAACTATTTTATTTTCTACAAAGCCTTTGGGGTTCTTTGTTTTTACAATGGCGGTAGTAGATGCTTCGCCAAGCATGGAGAAAATTAATTCCAAATCGTTCATGTGGTCACGAAGGTTCTGGCTTTTCAATCCCTTTACTTTTTTGTATTCAGCTGGCGTAACGCCAAATGTAGCTTTACTGATTTCTGCTGTGAGTATGGCATATTCTTTTTGTTCTCTTACACCTCTTGTTTTCCATTCATCAGTAAGTTCTTCCCTGATGGCAATGCTACGCATTCGTTTTTCAATCCAGTCATTGGGATAGCCTTTTAGTTTATACAATTCCCTCGTACGTTGTGTGGCCAGTTCAGGGTTTTCAATTTCATCTAACCTGTCGGAGCCAACCTGTGCCAGCCATAACTTAAATGGTTCTGCTTTGGGAGATGGGATTGACTGGATAATGCGGAGAAGATTTTTTGAGTCGGCACAATCTGTAGTATATTTTTTACCATCGGCAGATGCTAATTTCAGTTGTACGATTATTTCGTACAACTGAGTTAAGCCTTCTTTTTGCAGCTTTATTTTTAAATCGCTCCAATACCTTCTGGGATTATTGCTTCCACTTAAAATTTCAACTACATCAATGATAGAAAAATACCATTTTTGTTCTGTTTCGATCCATTCGGAACGAACCTGTTTGCTTTCAAATAATTTAATGTTGCTCATAAATATTACATTGGCAATTTGATAATAAATGTACTGCCTTCGCCTTCCTTCGTCTCCACTTTCAATTCTCCGCCATGAGCTTTTACAATATCATAACTTAAACTCAAACCTAACCCTGTTCCCTGCCCGGTGGGTTTTGTAGTAAAGAAGGGTTGAAAGATCTTATCCACAATATTTTGAGGAATGCCGTCGCCGTTGTCGCTTACATTTATTAAAATTTTATCCCCTTCATTTTTTGTAGCTATAGTAACAGTTGGTTCGTAGAGGGTTGCCAACCTTTGAAAGGTTGGTAACCCTTCTGCAGATTGTTTTTGCTTTTGTTGAACAGCATAAAAAGCATTCGTCAGAAAATTCAAAATCACCCTTCCAATATCCTGCGGAATGATATTTATTTTTTCAAGTGATGCATCAAAATCCGTTTTCATGGTTGCATTGAATGATTTATCCTTTGCCCGTAAGCCATGATAGGTCAATCGCAAATATTCATCGCACAAAGCATTGATATCGGTTGGCTCTTTTACACCACTGCTGCTTCTCGAATGTTGCAGCATTCCTTTTACAATGGCATCGGCTCTTTTGCCGTGGTGATTTATTTTTTGTTCATTCTCCTTAATATCTTTTGCTATAGCTTTTATTTCAGCTGTATTCCCTTTATCAACTTCTTCAACCAATTCCTCTATCAACTCAGTATTCACTTCCGAAAAATTATTCACAAAGTTCAACGGATTTTGAATTTCATGCGCAATGCCTGCCGTGAGTTCTCCAAGCGAAGCCATCTTTTCTGATTGGATGAGTTGCGATTGTGTTGTCTTCAACACAGCAAATGCTTTCTCAATTTTAATTTTATCTTTTCTTTGCCGCTGGTAATTCCGGTAAAACATACCACTCATAAATAACAGTACAACAATCCCGGCAACAAATGAATAAGTTCTGATTTTTGTGATTGTTCGTAATTGCTCCGCCTTCTGTTCCTCTAATTTTAACTGCTCATTAAATCCTGCCAACTGAAAACTTTTTATTCTTCCTTCTTTGTTTAATCCATCTTTTAAAATAATAGCCTTTTTAAGATTTTGATAGGCACTGTCGATTTGATGAGTAGCATCAAAAGCTGAAGACAGGGATGAATAGGCAGCTATCAATCCTATTGTATCATTTATGGTTTGGTAAATTTTTAAAGCCTGACGTGAAAAATAGAAAAGCGAATCAATATCACCATCGGTTTCCGAAATATCGGCTAATGCCTGGTATCCCATGCCTTCAAAATCGGGGCTTTCAGTTTCAATATTGGTTTTTATGCTTAGCCTGTAATACTTTTTTGCTTCCCCCTCATTATTCCGCTTTTCATAAATTTTGCCAATATCGTATAAGGTTAAGCCTTTGTATTTTTTATAACCTGATTTATCACTATAATAAATGGATTCATTAAATGCTGACTCTGCTGAATCCAGTTGCCCAAGCCCAAAATATGCTTCTCCCATGTTTAAAAATGTGAGTGACCTCAAAGCATTATCATTCAATATTTCATTTATCTTTTTGACATTACGATGATAATCCAACGCTTTTGAATATTCACCGGTAAAAGAATGTACAAGACCCAGGTGAGTATTAATGTCACACAGTATAGTCATCCGGGCATCATAGGAAGAATTCTTTTGGGACAGCAGACCGGGATTCCAAATTTCCTTTTCCAGGCCATTTTTCGATGCCAGGTTTTTCGCCAATAATAGAAATTTTAGTCCTCCTGAATAATTTTGCATTAAACAAGAAACATAGCCAATCCTGCTCGATGCTTCCCCTTCCCAAATTTTTTGTTTTACTTTCTTGGCTAGTTTCAATTGATCTTCAAAGTACAATAATGCTACTGGTCTATTAATCTCCTGGTTGTACATCCCCAACTGCCTGTTCAAATACATTTGAATCGTATCATTTTTTTCAATTAACAGCTCGTTTTTCAGACTATCTGCCTGAGATCGGGTGGGTTCCTGCCAATACGGATTATTCTGCGCAGTTGCAATTACGGGGATAAAGGCTAAGAATATTATTACTAGCTGTTTCATTAAGTTGCTTTAAATAAAGTGATAATAAATGATGTTCCCTCACCCTCTTTCGTCTCCACTTTCAACTCTCCTCCATGTGCTTTTACAATATCATAACTCAAACTCAATCCCAATCCCGTTCCCTGCCCGGTGGGTTTGGTAGTAAAGAAGGGTTGAAATATTTTATCCAATACTTTTTGAGGGATGCCATTGCCATTGTCGGATACTTTTATTTCGATTCTGTCCCCATTCCCTGAAGGGGAGCTGAGTCTTTTAGTTGAGACAGTCACTAAAGGTTCGTAGGGTTCTTCACCCTCCGCCGTTTGGCGGAGATGGGGGCTTTTCTTCTTCTCATCAACCACATAAAATGCATTCGTTAATAAATTCAATATCACTCTGCCAATATCCTGTGGAATAATATTTATGTTACCAATGGAATTATCAAAATCTGTCTTCATCGTTGCGTTGAATGATTTGTCTTTTGCTCTTAAGCCATGATAACTCAATCTTAAATATTCATCACAAAGAGCATTAATATCTGTTGGTTCTTTTACACCGCTGCTGCTTCTGGAATGTTGTAGCATTCCTTTTACAATATCAGCAGCACGTTTGCCATGGTTATTTATTTTTTCAAGATTTTGTTTTACATCTGCTGCAATTGATTTGGCTTCATTAATATCTCCTTTGTCTAATTCAACATTCATTTCATCAATCAACTCGTTGCTTACTTCACTAAAATTATTAACGAAGTTTAATGGGTTTTGAATTTCATGTGCAATGCCAGCTGTCAATTCACCAAGGCTGGCCATTTTTTCGGATTGGATGAGTTGGGTTTGAGTGGATTTTAGATCGGTTAATGTTTTTTCTAATACCTGGTTTGCTTTCTTTTTGGATTGAAAGCGGTAGTAAATACTTCCTGCCAATATTAACAGTAGTGCGGCAATGCCCATGGTGAAGTTTCTTGACTGGGCAGACAATCTATTTTCACTCTCCAGTTTTGCAATGGATATTTCGTTCGTATTTATCTGTTGCTCGGTTTCAAAACTGATGGTTCTAAATTTTGACTGGTCGGTCAATATACTTTCCTGTAGGCTGATAAATGATTTATAGATTTCTTTTGCTTTTATATTGTCGCCTGTTTTTTCATACAAGTCTGCCAGCAGTTTATAATCACGCAAAACATTTGGCCGTAGCGTTTTAACTCTTTCCACATCCTTTAATAACAGGGCAATGGCTTCGGGATATTTTTTTTGTTCAATCCGCAATAAAGCACTGTAGTAATCGGGTTCTATAATACCGCCAGGCTGGTTTACACCCATTTGATTTTGGTTCACCATTTTCCAGCATTGCTGCAATAGTGAATCGGCTTTGCTGAATGCTCCTGTTTTAATATTGTACAAAGCATGTAACTGTAATAAATATACGTTTGAGCTAAATTCTGTTCCTTTAGTTATTGAACGATCCGCTATTTGCAAATAGTAGGCAACACTATCTAATTGATTGGATAATAATCCAGCCTGTACCAGGTGTCTTGCAGAAAAAGTGGAATTAAGAGCAGCATCACTATCTTCGTGGCTGGCGGTATTGTAGTAATGCATCGCTACATTCAGAACCATTCTGCCCTGTGTAAATGCTTTTTCAAAATCACCTGTTTCCACGTAAAAACCACTGAGAAGAGATGCGTTGTTTATCCAACGAGCCTTTCCAAAGTCATTATATAAATTAAATAGACTATATTTTTTTACGTTAAATGTATCAACATAGCTCACCGACTTTTTCATGTTATAGATAGCCGGTTCATACAAGCCGATGGTGCGGTAAAATCCGCTAAGTACATAGTAACAAGTAGATAGTCCAATTGTGTCATTTGCCTTCTTATATTCGTTTAACTTGTCTGTAAAAAATTGAAAGCCTTCAGTGAGCTTGTTGGATTCACGATAAGGGACTCTTAATCCATTCAAAAAAGTTTGTATAAGGAATTTAGCATTGGGTGTTTTACTGTTTTCTAATTGTTGAATATTCAATTTACCATACTCAATTGCTTTGTATTTGTCGGTATTAGAAAGTCTTTGGCACAATCTTAGCCTTACCAAATAGCAAGGGTCTTCATTAGTTCCATTTTTAAATTGCTCCGCTATTTTTTCAATTTGAGCTATTTGAGCATCTGTTATAATTGCTTTTTGTATTAGATCGGTAGCTGCAATAAACTGAGCCGTGTCAATCCCCGTCTTGATTTTGCTTTTTTGGAGCAATGCAATCACAGAGTCTACCCGGCTTTGCTGAGCAACTACTTCATTTGTGAATCCACTTACAAATAGGAAGAAGAAAATTTTAAAATATTGCATGTGTTTCATTATGATGAATGATTGTATAATAAATGTTGTTACCTCTCCTTCCTTTGTTGGTTATTAAAAAATATTTCCGCCCCAAATAAATTCTTGAAATCCGCTCTGTGGTATATTTCTGCTTACCAGTGTTTGCTTGTTAATTTCGATAGATGCTGCTCTTTGCTGCAGCACTTTCCCATCTTGTTTAATGGCGGTTTCTTTTACTTCAATAGCCATTGTACCATTAAAAATAAAATCAATTTCTTGCCCCGTTTTCTTTTGATAATATTGCAATTGACCCAATGGTTTTAATTGTGCAGCTATGCAATTTTCAAACAATTGCCCACTGGATAGTTGAGGACCGGCTAGTATATTCAAAATGCCCGTATCTGAAAAATACAGTTTTGGCTGTTGCGAAATTTCTTTATCAATATTTTTTGTAAAGGGTTTCACCAAATAAATCAGATACGTGTGTTCTAGTAATTGAATATAGGTAGCTATCTTTTGACGATTGATGCCTGCTACACTTGCAATTTTGGAATAGTCAATTTTATTGCCCGCCCTCGCCGCCAAAAGTTTAACAAGTTTGTATAACTCTTCGCTTACAGAATAATCAGATAATAATTTAACGTCAAGTTCAATATATGAGTTAATGATATCCCTTAATAAATCTTCTTTGTTTATTTGGTCTTGCTGCAGCACCACTTCTGGAAATCCTCCAAACTGAATATATTCTTCGTATAATGATTGATAGCGATTGTGCCATGCTTTATTGTAAGGTTGCCAGGCGTATTTTTGGGAATCACGAACAAGTTTCTTTTTGAAGTGCAAAAATTCCAAGAAGCTAAGTGGGTACATTTCAAAAATTTTTTTTCGTCCAGCCAAGCTTTCAGAAAATTGATTTTTCATATAGTAAGCACTTGATCCTGTTACTATAAATTTTATTTGGTAGGTATCATAGATGTATTTGATTAAGCTAGGAAGATTTTCAACAAGTTGAATTTCATCCAATGCAATAATGCAAGGCTTCAAAAAATCTAAACCCATTAGTTTCAACTCATCTACAATGCTTTCATAATCTGGTCGGTTCAATAACAACCTTACTTCAACTCTTTCGCAATCAAGGAAAAGCTTGTTGTTGTGTTTTACTTGTTCAAGCAAGTATTGGGCAGCAGTACTTTTACCCACACGTCGCATGCCTGTAATAACAGTCACTTGTCGCAATTTCAAATGCTGCAATAAGGGCTCGAACAAAGAACGGATGATCATTTTTTAATACATTTATATAACTAATTGAGATATAATATATCTAAAAGTAATACTTTTCGACTTTATTATAGACATTTTTGTCTGCAGTGATTAATAGATTGCGGATAATATCATTATAAATGTTGAACCTTCTCCCTCCTTCGTCTCCACTTTCAACTCTCCACCATGGGCTTTTACAATATCATAACTCAAACTCAATCCCAGCCCCGTTCCCTGCCCGGTAGGCTTTGTTGTAAAGAAGGGTTGAAAGATTTTATCCAGTATTTTTTGGGGAATGCCGTTCCCATTGTCGGTAACACGAATCTCGGCCCCCCTGCCTCCGCCAGTTGGCGGATTCTGGGTCGTTCTAATTGTAACAGTCGGCTCATAGCCCGGAAGATTTTGCTTTTGTTTTTCATTAACTGCATAGAAAGCATTGTTGAGTAAATTCAAAATCACCCTTCCAATATCCTGCGGAATGATATTTATTTTTTCAAGCGATGTATCAAAATCAGTTTTAATGGTGGCATTAAATCCTGCCTGTCCGGCAGACAGGGATTTATCCGCAGGATTCCGTGAATCTTTTGTCCGCAGGCCATGATAAGCAAGCCGTAAATATTCATCTGCCAATGCATTGATATCTGTTGGCTCTTTTACACCACTACTGCTGCGGCTGTGTTGTATCATCCCCCGTACAATATCGCCAGCCCGTTTACCATGATGGTTTATTTTTTCTTCATTAGCAATTACATCATTGGCAATTTCATTTGCACCAGCAATATTGCCTTTGTCCATTTCGTCTTTCATCTCTGCCAGCAACTCTTTATTAACTTCCGAAAAATTATTGACGAAGTTTAACGGGTTTTGGATTTCATGGGCAATACCAGCCGTTAATTCACCAAGTGAAGCCATTTTTTCTGATTGGATTAATTGTGCCTGTGTATCCTGTAGCACTTTAAGTGTTTTTTCAGTTTCGTTTTTCTGCTTTTCCAACAGCTTATTTGCAATTTGCTTTCGGCGATTATTCCGGTATAAGATAAATCCAAGCAAAAGGAACATTGCTAAAATTCCAAGGAGAACATACATCCGAATGTTATTCCGGTATTCGGTTTGTTCCTGTTCAATCTGTTTTTGTCTTTGTTCTGTGTCATAGATCCTTTTCTGCTCTTCAATTGCTAACAATTGCAGCTTTTGTATCTGCTTGCGTCCAAACAAACTGTCCTGAAGGCTCATGTTTAATTCCTGGTATTTGATCACACTATCCAGTTGACGCTTTCCCATAAAATACCTGGCCAGAAGTCTCCCCGCTTCTAACATGGTTAACTTTTGTAAAGAAAGCTGCCCACGAGAAAAAGCGAGCCGGGCATAATGATAAGCGGAATCAGGGTTATTCATCTCCTCGTATAGCAGCGCCATCCGGCTATATATCCGCCCTGCATTCAGCACATCTTTTGAAACCGTTAAGGCAGAGCGAAAATAGTATAATGCACTATCGTATTTATGTTGCAAAGCATAAATGATCCCTGTCTCTCTGAGCATAAAAGCTATTCCCGGTTTCATTCGCATATTCTTTCCAACCTGCCAGCCAAGATTCTGATAAATGAGAGCGGAGTCAAGCATGCCCAATTGCTGATATGCGACGCCGATATTGGTTAAACCAAACGCAGTTATATTAACTTCCGGACGATTCCTATTTATTTCATTTGCCTGGAAAAGATAGTTGAGGGCTGTTCTAAATTCTTCGAGGCCTATATAAGCAATACCTATAAATGTCAGACTGCTTCCTTCCATTGCAATGTCTTTGATCTCCCTGCTGATACGAAGTGAAGTAAAAAAATGTTGCAAGGCTTCAGGAAAATTTCCACTAGCACGATGATATTCCCCCAATGTCAAATGTACCTCCCCTTCACCTTTCTTGAATTTTAGAGATTGGGCAAGCTGAAGTGCTTTTTGCGCAACTGGCAAACAAGAATCAGGGTTAGTAAATCGATATCTGTCAGCCTGTGCTTTCAGTTGCATTACTTTTGCGGTATCCTTTTGATATGCATTAAGATTTTGAGCAGCAACAGTTGTGATTAACACAAACTGGAAAAACAGGTTCGATATGGTTATTTTATACATATTCATGATAAAGAGGATAGACAAATAATAAATCCAGAACCTTCTCCTTCTTTTGTTTCCACTTTCAACTCTCCACCATGTGCTTTTACAATATCATAACTCAGCGATAAACCCAAGCCTGTTCCTTGTCCAGTAGGCTTGGTGGTAAAGAATGGTTGAAATTTTTTATTTTTCATTTCTTATTAAGTTTTTTATATTGTTTTGCAGGTGGTAAAAAGTTTTCTCCGGTAATTACTTTCCTTCCTGTCTTTCGTTCCAATGCAAGCCTTGCATCTTTTGCAATCTTGCCGCCTTTTTTACCTGCCACTGCATTTTGTGATACACCTTTTGCTTTGTCTGTTTCAGCAATTTGCCGGGTAGAGAGTTCGGCCAGTGCAGTAAAAATTAATTCAGCTTCACTCATGTGGTCACGCAGGTTTTGAGTTTTTAATCCTTTCAGATTTTTATGTTGCTTTACTGAAAGGCCTGCCCATTCGGTGTGAATAATATTTGTCAGGAATGCAAACTCATCTCCTTTTTTCACCCCGCTTTCCTGCCAGTAATCGGTGAGTTTATTCCGGGTTTCCTGGCCGGTCATTCTTTGTTGAATCCATTTTTCACTTCTACCCAGTTTCTGCCAGCTTTCTCTTGCTCTATCCAAACTTTGCTCAGGGTCAGCTATTTCCTGCATTCTTTCATAGCCCACTTTTGCCAGCCATTGTTTGAATGGTTCTGCTTTGGGGGATGGGATGGATTGGATAATCCGTAGCAATACCTGCGTTTCTGCAACATCTGTCTCCCTCATTTTGCCATCAGTTGCTTTCATTTTCAACTGTCGACAAACTGTCGACAGTTCAAGGCCATCTTCGGTTTTAACCCTTGCTTTCATTTTAAACCAGTAGTCTCTTGGGTTAACACTTTCAGTTAATATCGAAATCACATCAATAACAGAGAAATACCATTTCTCTTCTTTTTCATCCCAATTCGTTCTTACCTTTTGCTGTTCAAACAGCTTTACTTCGTTTTTCATTTGTTAAATATTTGTTGGCAGTAAAATAGTAAATGTGCTTCCCTCTCCTTCTTTCGTCTCCCTCTTTCGTCTCCACTTTTAATTCCCCACCATGCGCCTTTACAATATCATAACTCAAACTCAATCCCAATCCTGTTCCCTGCCCGGCGGGTTTGGTGGTAAAAAAGGGTTGAAATATTTTATCCAATACTTTTGGAGGAATGCCATTGCCGTTGTCGCTTACACGAATCTCGGCTCCCCTGCCTCCGTCAGTTGGCGGATTCTGGGTCGTTCTAATTGTAACAGTCGGCTCATAACCGGGAATGTTTTGCTTCTGCTTTTCATTGACTGCATAAAATGCATTGGTGAGTAAATTCAATATCACTCTGCCAATATCCTGTGGAATAATATTTATGTTACCAATTCCTGCCTCGTCGGCAGACAGGGAATTATCAAAATCGGTTTTCATCGTTGCGTTGAATGATTTGTCTTTTGCTCTTAATCCATGGTAACTCAATCTTAAATATTCATCACAAAGAGCATTAATATCTGTTGGTTCTTTTACACCACTGCTGCTTCTTGAATGCTGCAACATACCTTTTATAATATCGCCTGCACGTTTACCATGATGATTTATTTTTTCCAGATTTTGTTTTAAATCCTGTGCTATTTGTTTGGCATCTTCCAAATTTCCTTTTGCCATCTCCTCATTCATTTCATCAACTAACTCAGTACTTACTTCGCTAAAGTTGTTTACAAAATTTAACGGGTTTTGAATTTCATGTGCAATGCCTGCGGTAAGCTCACCAAGCGAAGCCATTTTTGCTGACTGTATAAGTTGTGCCTGCGTAGATTTAAGTTCTGATAAAGTATTTTGTATTTCTTCTTTCTGTTCCTTCAATAAAGTGTTGGATTTTTGTTTATACCTGTTACTGCGGACCAGCACAATTACCAAAACTATAAAAATAATCAAACCAAATATAAACGCATAACGTTGCTGTTTTTGCCGGCTAATTTCATTCTCCTGTAATTGCTTGTCCCTGCTTAAGAGGTCAATTTGAGTTTGCTTGTTCTTTAAATCAAATGACTGTTGTAAAGCAGCAAGTCTTTGATTAAGATCTTTCTTCAGGACGGAATCTTTTGCCCATGTATACTGCAGGTGATAATTGTAAGCTTTTTGATAGTCCTTCATTGAAGCATAAACCTGGGATAAGGTAAGGCAGACATCTTTGATAGTTTCTTGGAATTTGTTTTGTTTGGCAATGCTCAGGCTGCTGAAACAATTTTCCAATGCTTTTGGAAAATTATGCTGTGCAAAATAAACCTGGCTGATGTAATGCAGCGTAATAGCCTTTTCATACATACTTTTTTTATCAGAGATCGCAAGTGCCTTCTCAAAATTGAGTAAAGAGAGCGGGTAGTTTTTCAAGGCCATATAAGTTTGACCAATACGATTATAGGAAGTTGCCACACTGTCTTTTCCAAAGTAATCCTGCTCTGCCTTCAGTGATATTTTAAAATATTTTAAAGCTTCATTGTAGTTTCCCTGCTGCCGGTAAACTTCTCCAATGTGCAAAGCCGCATCGATAACATTCTGATTACGACCAATTGTTTGCGCCAATTTAAAAGATTGCTGATAATAATCAAGTGCCTGGGGTAGCTGGTTCAATTTAAAATACATATCTCCTACCCGGTTAAGCGTAAAAGCTGTACCAGGCACATCAGCAATCTCCCTGCGAATGGTCAATGCTTTCAAATAAAATTCCAGTGCAGCCGAATAATCGAACTGGCTGTTGTAGATATATCCAATCTGATTTGTTACGGCGCCAATTGCTTCTTTATCCTGTAGTTCATTGAATAGTTTGAGTGACTGAAAAAGTACATCAAGGGCTTTTGAATATTGTTTTTGCCGCAGGTAAAAAGCACCCTGATTATTCAGCGTAGCTGCAATCCCCTTTTTGTTATCCAATTGGGTGAAAAGCGTTAAAGCTTTAGTTAAATAGATCATGCCGGTTGAATCGTGTCTGAAAGAAAGTATAACGCCGCGGCACCGGTTAGCCTCTGCAATCCCTTTTTGAAAAGATAGGCTATCTGCCAAATGAAGAGCCTTTGTATTATATTCTATTGCTTTGTCTAATTGGTAATACCAGTAAGCCTTGGTTAGCTCGTTTAATAAATTAACTCGGGCAGTATCTTTACTTTTAGCAAGTAAATTCGCCAGGCTATCCGCCTTATTTTTTTGGGCAGAGGATTGGAGCCACATACCAATAAACAGAAAAAAAAGGATTGCTTTTTTCATTTTTATGAAGATGGTATTAAGATATAAACTTTAGCACACTTTTTATTATATCGGCAAAATCAATATAAATTCACTACCGTCATTCTCTTTTGTTTCCACTTTCAATTCTCCGCCATGAGCTTTTACAATATCATAACTCAAACTCAATCCTAACCCTGTTCCCTGCCCGGTTGGTTTGGTGGTAAAAAAAGGTTGAAATATTTTATCCAATACTTTTTGGGGAATGCCATTGCCGTTATCGCTTACACTTATTAAAACTTTATTCCCTTCCTTTTTTGTAGTTATAGTAACTGTTGGTTCGTAGAGGGTTGCCAACCTTTCGAAGGTTGGCAACCCTTCTGCAGATTGTTTTTGCTTTTGTTGAACAGCATAAAACGCATTTGTCAATAAATTCAATACTACTCTTCCAATATCTTGAGGAATAATATTGATGTTTTCAAGTGATGCATCAAAATGTGTTTTCATGGTTGCGTTGAATCCTGCCTGTCCAGCAGACAGGGATTTATCCGCAGGATTCCGTGAATCTTTTGCCCTTAATCCATGATAACTCAATCGTAAATATTCATCACACAAAGCATTGATATCAGTTGGTTCTTTTACACCGCTGCTGCTGCGACTATGTTGCAGCATTCCTTTTACAATTGCATCGGCTCTTTTGCCGTGGTGAAGTATTTTCTGTTCATTCTCTTTTATGTCATTGAGAATTATTTTCACTTCCCCTATATTCCCTTTTTCCATTTCCTGCCCTGCTTCATCAATCAATTCAGTATTTACTTCCGAAAAATTATTGACAAAGTTTAATGGGTTCTGAATTTCGTGGGCAATGCCTGCAGTGAGCTCACCGAGGCTGGCCATTTTTTCAGATTGGATGAGTTGGGATTGGGTGGATTTAAGATTTGCAAGTGTAGTCTCTAACACTTTATTTGCTCTTTGTTTCTGACGATTATTACGATAGAGAAGCAATCCAATTAATAAGAATATAGCAGAACCGCTAATAAAGGCAATTGTTCGATTTCTGTTCTGAACAATCACCTTCTCTTTTTCTAATTCCTGTACTTTTAACTGCTGATCAAATCCTATATTCTCAAATTGTTTAGTTTTCTCTGTGCTGTACAAACTGTCTTTTACTGCGATAGACAATTGCTGATAATAAAATGCACTATCTATTTGTGCTTTCTCTTTAAATAATGATATCAGGGATTCCAATGCCAGTAAACTGCCAGCAGGTTCTACATTTTTTGTAAATATTTTTAACGCCTTTCTTGCAAAGTAAAACCCAGAGTCGGGTTGGTTTCTTATTCCATAAAGATTTGCAAATCCAACATAACCATAAGCCAGACTGGAAGGATTATTTGTAGCCAGGCTAATATTTACAGTCTGTTGAAAATATTTTTTTGCTGAATCATATTCCTGCTTTCCCAAATAGATATTTCCCATTGGATACGTGTTGGTTCCCATAAATTTTATAAATCCTACTGAATTTGCGTACACTAACGATTGCCTTAGTAATTGTAAAGCTGTATCTGCTTTCCCTTTATTCATATAAGCCACACCCAAATTTCCAAAAGAATAGGAAAGCACTATAGGGTCATAGATTATTTTACTAATGCTGATTGATTTGTTAAAATATTCAATTTGTTTTTCCATGTTTCCGATTGCCTGGTACAACAGTCCAAAATCGTTATGGATATTGGCCAGCGATGTTAACCTGGCTCTTTGGGGATTACCGTCTTCAGAGAATTTAGTCACTCTCCAGATGTTTTTTTCGGTTTCAACATCATCTGCCAATTTTACGGCTGCAAGATAATGTTGTAATGAAAGAGGATAATTTCCTCTCTTTATTTCGATATATCCCAGTATATCATTTCCATCAGCCATCCAAAGTTTTTGTTTCAGGTTTTCTGCAATTTTTAGTTGTAACGATTGAAAATAAAAAGCACTATCCGCATTGGATTCACCATAATACAAACCAAGATCACGGCACACTGCCATTTTAACCGTATCATTACGGGTATTTTTAAAAAGTAAGTGCAGGCTGTCTACTCTCTTTTGACTATAATAATGGTAATCATAAAAAGTACCGGTCTGTGCAGAGAGGCCGCAAGGCAGTAGCAGTAAGAGTAATATTTTTAATGCTGACTTCATCATTTCTTTTTAAGTAGTTGGTAATTGAATAATAAATACTGTCCCTTCACCCCGTCCGACCGGGTCATCCGGGCGGGCTTCTTTCGTTTCTACTTTCAACTCACCACCATGACCCTTGGTTACAATATCATAACTCAAACTCAATCCCAGGCCAGTTCCCTGACCGGTTGGTTTAGTAGTAAAAAAGGGTTGAAAGATCTTATCCACGATATTTTGAGGAATGCCGTTGCCGTTATCGCTTACACTTATTAAAACTTTATCCCCTTCCTTTTTTGTAGTTATAGTAACTGTTGGTTCGTAGAGGGTTGCCAACCTTTCGAAGGTTGGCAACCCTCCTGCAGCTTCTTTTTGTTTTTGCTGAACTGCATAAAACGCATTCGTCAATAAATTTAATATCACTCTTCCAAAATCCTGTGGTATGATATTGATATTGCCGATAGAATTATCAAAATCGGTTTTCATTGTTGCATTAAAAGATTTATCCTTTGCTCTTAGACCATGATAACTTAATCGCAGATATTCATCACACAACGCATTGATATCAGTTGGTTCTTTTAGGCTACTGCTGCTTCGACTATGTTGCAGCATGCCTTTTACAATAGCATCGGCTCTTTTACCATGATGAATAATTTTTTGTTGATTTTCTATCGCATCATTTGCAATGGCTTTGGCATCATTAATGTTTCCTTTGTCCAACTCATCTTTCATTTCGCCAAGTAACTCTTCGTTAACTTCACTAAAGTTGTTTACAAAGTTTAAGGGGTTTTGAATTTCGTGAGCAATTCCTGCGGTGAGTTCTCCCAAAGAAGCCATTTTTTCTGATTGGATAAGCTGAGATTGGGTAGATTTCAGATTTTCATAAGATGTCTGTAACTCGGAGTTCTTCTTGTTTATTTCTTCGCTTTGCATCAGAAGTAGTTCGTTTGATTTTCTTGTTTTTCTTTGATTACGATAAAAAAAGAGCATGAATATCAGCAAAATGAATGCTACGGCACCCGTTCCGAACAGGCGGATTTGAGATTGTAATTGTTCCTTTTCTAATTGCAGTTTTTGTGCTCGCTGTTGTTCTCCAATTATAGCCTGTTGAATCTGGTCAATCTTATCCTGCCCCAATAAGTCATCTTGTGCTTTGAAATTTATACTGAGAAATTTATAGGCGCTATCCGTTTGACCGAGTCCGTTGTAAATCTTGTGAAGTTGTTCACTATTTTTTACAATTCCTCGTAAAAAGCCTAGCTTGTCAGCAGCAGTAAGTCCAGCCTTCGCAACCACAATAGCTGAGTCAATTTGATTTTGGTTTTGAAGAAAAATACAATACCATCGGCTGGCCAGGCTATACCCACGAAGATCATTTCCTTTCTCCGATATTTCAAGACTCTTTAGAAAATGGCCCCTGGCTTTTTGTGGATTATCAATAGATTCAGTAATTCCCCAATAATACTGGTAGAATGCCGAATTCGACGCCGAAGAATCGGCTGCAGCAAGATTGAGATAGTACCTGGCTGAGTCTCTGTTTATAGTAGAATATATCCCCCCGATTTCTGCGTTAGAAGAACTTACAGCACTAAGATTTCCAAGCGCATTATAAATTGACTTTGACTTTCGTAAATAGTAAATATACTTCTCATCACTCCCTGTATATAAATAGAGCAGACCTATTTGCGTAAAGCAAGATGCGATCAAGGGCCTTTTATCCAACTTTGAAGCTAGTTCAAGAATTTCATAATATATTTTCATGCTTGCCGGGATATCCCTTTCAGCCAAAGCTTGAGCAAGTGCGTACTTCGCAATTAATACCAGTTTCTTATTGTTTAAACTATTAGCGAGTTCCACGGCTTCGTTGGCATATTTTATGGCTGAATCTATATTTAGCAAGGCATAATTATAAGATAACGATAAGGCTATATTAACCTTGCTACTATCCGTCTTGGCGGTACTGTATAGCTGAGAGATGCTATCAATACTGGCCGTCTTAAACTGTGATTGCAATAGTGCGGGAATTAATAAGCCGATTAAGAAAAATAGATGTCTTTTCATTCTTTGGTGTGTATTTGTAAATTGATGGTAAATGTGGTTCCTTCCCCCCTCCTTGGTTTCTACTTTTATTTCTCCGCCATGTGCTTTTACAATAGCATAACTCAATGATAAACCCAATCCTGTTCCCCGCCTTAATGACTCACCGGGCAGGCCTGCCCGGTAATCCCGATAGTACTGAGTTTGTCGAAGTATCGGGATGCTGGCAAAGAAAAGTTAGAATATTTTATCCAATATTTTTGAGGGATGTTTTTTATTTTGGCAAAGCCTAACCCGTCATCAAATTAGACATAAACTGTCAGCATTCTTTTTCCAGCACGGCTACAATCCTGGCATAAAATTCCCGTGCCCGTTCCGGGGTGCTGCCAATGCAAACAACACCGAGTTTGCCATATTGAGATAAGGCTCCTATCAAGTGGAACATGACCCCTTCCTGCGAAGTGCCATCATAATGCAGGTCATTGACCATGGCAATATCGATCAGGTCATGCGGGCTGAGGCCGCGGTATTTATCACTCTTTAAATTATCAGAACAAAAATAATAGCGGACCGAGTTCCCTTTGGCAGTAAAATAAGTTCCTTCTTCCGCATTATAAATTCCATCCGTTAAAAATTGCAGCATGAGGAAGGGATGCGTGGTTCCTCCTTTACGCAAATTAATCTCAATGGGATAATGCTTCCAGCCATCGGCTTCCTCAACAGAAATAAAATCAACCGCAAACCGCCCCAGCACGCCCTTATTCTTTAAAGCCTGGGCCACTTTTCGTCCCATCACTCCCAGTTCAACAGCATAAGACGCCGATGCTGGAAACTGTGCTCCAATATAAACCTGGCCACTCTCACCACCCAGTTCCTGATCGTGCGTAGAAATAATCTCGATCGCCCCGGTGGGAGTTATTCTGCATTGTACAGATGGGGATTCTTTTATTTCCCCTTCCAGGAATTCTTCTACAATACCCGACATGCCTTCAAACTTCTGCAGGAACTTATCGTAGGAAAGATCAGGAGCCACCAGTTTTAAATTGGACTGCAGATTTTCATGGACCCATGTTTCCAAATTTTCGCTTTCCTCATAGCCTTTATAAGAAAAAATGGCATTCCCATCGCCCGAGAATCCGTCATTCATTTTCACAACCGCTTTGCGTAATCCAAGATTTTGTTTCTTTAACCGGACCAGGGCCCCGATAATATCTCCCAGGCTATTCAAATCTTCAAACCCTTTGGGTGGATTGAGTTCGCATTCCCGGAATACCCTGCGGCCATTGCTCTTACTTCCCAGTTCATAGAGGTCAGGATCACAACCATAGATAGGGAGTTGCAATTGTACCGCCAATGATCGTTCCTGCTCAGTTACAATAAAGCAGGACATATGTGCTTCGTGATCTGCCGGAATAAAGTCCCTGATCCGCTGGATCAGCCGGGGTCGTTCTAAAATTTTTTCAATTAAAGGTTTGTGAGATGAATCATGACAACTCAGCAAGGTCAGTCTCCTTTGTGCATGGTAACCCGTGATACCCGGCAGCATATGCAGATAATAATCGATAATCACAGGGTCGATCGTTTCGCTGGTCACATAGATCACATTGGTACGGGGCATCCGTAACAACATCAGCATACAAAGGAGTCGCTCTTCGTAATGATTGACACCGCTTATTTTGGAGAGTATTTCAGCATCCATTGTCAGGGATGGAATAATAATAACTGTTCGAGGCGCCAGTTTATCCGGGAAAATATGCTCAAATTGCTGCGGAAAACGTTTTTGTATTTTTTTGAATTGTATTGCTTCCGCTACAGAATCCCGGGCCGGCAGAACAGCTTTACCAGTAATAACCGGGCTATTTTTTTTAACAGCTGTCATCGCAGTACGTATTTGAATTAATTATTTTGATTACAAATCTTTCTGAGAGCATCTTAGTTAACAATGTGTCAGACACTCTACGGGACGTCAGACAGCATCAGGCTTCCTGCCCTGTCCACAAAGCCCCCCCGATACTATCTCTTGAAGCCCCGGTTACGGAAGATAGTACATTATATTCTTGCCGCCATCTCAAAACCCCGATAAATGCCATGATCAACGCTTCCTTAAAGTTGACCAGTTTTTTATCCGGAACAATTAGTTCAATGCCCTGTTCGCTGAGTACTTCCCGGAGGCGGCTGATCAAAAAACTGTTCAAAGCACCCCCACCCGTGGCCAGGAGTTTCGGGTTTAAAATTTCAGCGTTACCGTCGTTCCTGAAAGTTTCAATTGCCCTGCTGGTTTGCAAGACAACGTGTTCAACATAGGTTCTTAGTGCATCTTGTAATCCGGTACCGGTTTTTTTTAAGATCGGGTACACGATATCTGTTCCAAAATCATTTGCAAGAGACTTTGGGTAAGGCTGCTGGTAATAATCCAGGGCATTTAATTCCTCCAGCAATGCATCATTCAAGGTTCCGCTGGCAGATATTATCCCATCCTCATCAAACTCTTTTCCCAACTCATTGGCCAGCATATTCAGGACCCTGTTGGCCGGGCAGATATCGAATGCAGTATAGTTGGCTGTATTGACCGAGATATTGGCAATGCCCCCCAGATTCAGGAAATAATTATACTCGTTCATCAGCAATTTTTCCCCAATCGGTACGATGGGTGCACCCTGCCCACCAAATGCCACATCAAGGACCCTCAAATCGCTCACCACTGGCAATCTTGTTTCGGCAGCGATTGCTGCCCCATCTCCCAACTGGGCGGTCATTTTTCTGGCGGGCATATGAAAAGTAGTATGCCCATGTGAAGCAATAACAGCCACTTTATATTGCAATTGGTGGTCCTCAATAAAATGATTGACCAGCTGACCGGTATAAT
>JAWXCO010000049.1:0-8819 GCA_034408705.1 Bacteroidota bacterium | reverse complement strand
TTTAAATACAATATCACCTAATTGCCTTCTTTTTATATCATACCAGCGTTTCCATTCAAAAGAAAGTTCTAATCTTCTTTCCTCTAAAATTAAATCAATAAGCTGATCTTTTGTTAAGGCACCCAATGTACTATTTGCCGGAAACCCGGTAAAATTACCAGGCCAGTTTCTTGCCCTAGCCCTGATAAGATTGATATAGTCTATGGCTTCTTGTGTTGGGCCTGTTGTTTCTGTTTTTGCTTCTGCGGCAATTAATAATATTTCGGCATAACGCATATCAGGATAATTATGGTCTGTGAATCTTCCATCATTATTAGCATTTCCCGGAAACCTTCTCCATTTAGCTATATGAGGTCTTTTTTCATTAGGGAAAGCGGTATAATTAATCATAACACCAGCAGCATTTAATGTACTATCGTTGAAACTTACTTTTCGTCGGTAATCTCTAGCATCCCAAGTTGTAAAAACAGCTAACGATGGCACTACTACTCCAAAACCATTTTGTGGTACATTACGGATACCAGTCATTGGCGCTACCAAATCATCATTTTGTGAACCTACAAATAATAACCCTTTAAAATCAACAGTAAAAATAGGCTCCCTAATATTGTCTGCTAATTCGGCCCGGAATAAATCCTGATAATTTGCTTCCAACTCGTAATTATATGTTGCTTTATTATCAATTACCCATTTAGCTTCTGTATATGCTTTTGCAAAATCTGTAGTAGTTAAATATACAGATGCTAAATATGCTGCGGCTGTTGCTTTTGTAGGTCTTGATCTAACATCTGATACGTAGGTAACTGGTAACCACTGTTTTGCAAATTCTAAATCTTTTATAATATTTTTATAAATATCTACCTCTTTGGTTTTTCCAATTGATTTAACTAACTCAGGGTCAGATATAAAAAAATCTATGTAAGGGATATCTCCAAAACATCTTACTAAATGATAATAACTTAAGGCTCTAACAAACCTCGCCTCTGCAATCAGAGGGTTTATGTCGTTATCTGTCAACCCCAGCGATTTAGCTCCAGCCTCCGCTGAATTTACAGCTGAAATTACCTGGTACCAAGCTGGCCAGGATGCAGCCACCATAGCATTGTTGGCATCCATATTAAAGTCGTTTACCTGAATTCTTGCTGCAACTGTACCCCTGTTACCTATATCACACATATCGCTACGCAACATTAATGCATTTACAAATTGTCGACCATACAACGGTTCAGAAGCTAATATTCCATATGCACCAAATACAGCAGCCTCAACATCTTTTTTTGTTTTAAAAAAACTTTGTGGCGCAAGCAATCCAATAGGATTTTCTTCTAAAGTTTTTTTGCACCCAGACACATAAAAAAGGGTAACTATCATCAATATATATAAAAATGTCTTTTTCATTTTTTTGAATTTTGAAAGTTAAAAGATGATGTTTATCCCTGCAGTATACGATTTTGCATTGGGATAGCTTGCATAATCTGCCCCTGCATTTAAATTCGAGTTTCTGTAATTCACTTCTGGGTCATATCCCCTGTATTTTGTAGACGTAAAAACATTTTGGGCACTAACATAAAGCCGCACTTTTTGTAACTTTATTCTTTTCAGAACCTCATCAGTGAAACTATAGCCGATGGCAATATTTTTAAACCGAACATAACTTCCGTCAAAAATAAAACGACTAGAAACTCTTTGAGGCCTGCCTGCAAAAGCTCTTGGAATGTTTGTGTTGGTATTTGTAGTTGTCCATCTATTTAAACCTTCGGTAGTTATATTATTAATACCTGATAAAGTTTCCAACTCTAATAGCGTATAACTGAGCACATCATTGCCTTGCGAACCTTGAATAAAACAATTCAAATCGAAATTACGATAGGTAAATTCATTATTAAAACCCCAGATAAAATTGGGATTAGGATTACCAATAATCGTTCTATCATCATTATTTAAAATACCGTCTGGTTGAAAAAGCGGAACCCCGTTTACATCTTTTTTTCCACTTATATCTCTGAATTTTTCACCTCCTGCTGCTTGCTCAAATCCACCACCAGGTGTAAAAGGTCCACCTGCCTGATAAACGCCATCATATATCCAGCCAAAAAAACTACCCACAGGCTGACCCACCCTTAATATCTGGGCAGAACCTCCTACACCTACCATGTGACCAGGGGCAAATGCATATATAATGTCTGCACCACTAGGTAGTTCAAGTACTTTATTCCTGTTAAATGAAATGTTGAAGTCGGTATTCCATCCAAAATCGCCAGTTAAATTCTTTGAGCTGATTGCAAATTCAAAACCCTTATTTTCAATTTTACCAATGTTTTTAATTTGGGTTGTATAACCAGAATATTGTGGTAAAGGAGCATTAAATAATAAATCTGACGTAATTGAATTATAATAATCGGCTGTAATTGTTATTCTATTTTTGAAAAGTCCAATATCAACCCCTATGTTTTGTTGTGTTGTAGTTTCCCATTTTAATTCTTCATTAGCAATTGTTGTTGGCCTAACTGCATTTACGGATGCGCCGTTTACAAATGTGTAAACAGATGAGAAACGGGCAAGTGTCTGATAAGGGCTTATTGCCTGATTACCGGTTAGCCCATAACCTAACCTCCATTTGAAGTTGCTGATGGCATTAATTTTTTGCATAAATTTTTCTTTATGCATGTTCCAGGCTAATGCTGCTGAAGGAAAAAAAGCCCACTTATTATTTTTACTAAAATTTGAAGATCCGTCGTATCTCGCATTTATTGTTAGTAAATATTTATCGTTTATATTATAATTTACCCTGGTGTAGAAAGACGCTAATTGCGATTCGGCAAAAGCAGAACTGCCAGGCAATGCAACCGCACCTCCACCTAAATTCCAAAACGAAACCGAATTAGATAAAAAAGACTGACTTCTTACACTAAAATCTTCTGATTTAAATTTTTGATAGGAAAATCCCCCCACTGCGGAAACCTTATGATTGTTGGAAAAAGTATTTGAGTAAGTCAGGTAATTTTCGTTGATATAACTCTTTCTCAACTGCTGGCTCAAAGTTCCCTGGCCTCCCACATTTCTACCTGCATTTAAGGTAGTGGGTGTAAATTGGCCAGTACGTTCATTGTTTGTAAATTCACCAAAAGTAGTTTTGAATTTTAAATTTTTAACCAGATTAACATCTGCATAAAAATTATATTGAAAAAGGTTGCCTTTGACTTCGTTCTGTAATTCGTTAACTACAGCTACAGGGTTATCATGAGGGTCACCTACAACTGCTAACGAGTATGTACCATCTGGCCTTAAGACCGGCTGGTCAGGTCCAAATTTAAATGCACCGGCAACTACACCTGTACTATTTCCACCACCAGTCTCTTCTTGTGTTCTTACACCATCATTTTTTGATGATCCTACAAGTAAATTCATCCCTATTTTTAACCCTTTTGTAATAGTAAAATCTACATTACTAGTAACGTTAAATCGTTTAAATGCCGAGTTTGTAATGATACCCTGCTGGTCGTATAAAGCACCGGATACATAATAATGAATAGCATCCGTGCCACCCGAAAAAGAAAGTTGAGTATTTTTAATATTTCCTCTGGTAAAAATGAGGTTTTGCCAATCTGTATTAGCGTTACCTGCCGAATAAGCAGGGTTTATTTCCTTAATATAGTCAGTAAACTGAGCCCCGTTTAATAAGGGAAGCCGGTTTATTTCCTTTTGAATAGAGTAAGAGGTATTAAACTCAACTTTGGGTTTACCTGACTTCCCTTTTTTGGTAGTAACTAATATCACACCGTTAGCGCCTCTTGAACCATAAATAGCAGTAGCGGACGCATCTTTCAAAATTTCCATTGACTCTATATCTTCAGGCGGCGGTAAATTAGCGCCAACAAATCCATCTACAACAAAAATAGGGTCGCTGCTTGCATTGATGGAAGTACCACCCCGAATTCTTATTTTGAAACTTCCTCCAGGATTACCATTGTTGGACTGCACTAATACACCTGCGGCTCGACCTTGCAAAGCCTGGACCACATTAGCCGCAGGATAAGCAGTTAAATCCTTGCTTTTTACAGATGAAACAGAACCGGTTAAATCACTTTTTCTCACTCCTCCATAACCAATCACTAATATTTCTTCTCCTTTATTATCTTTTCGTTTAAGTTTAATATTCAACACAGTTTGTTCCGAAACTTTCATTTCAATATTGTCGAAACCTACATAAGAAAAAATGAGCGTTCCTCCATTTTCCGGTACTTGTATTGAGAAGGTTCCATCAATTGCTGTAGATACCCCTTTGTTGGTTGTCTTTACTAAAACAGAAACATTTTCGAGGGGATTGCCTTCCTCATCTACCACTTTACCTTTTACTATAAAAGGGGGCGGCGGTGCAGGGATATTAACGGGTACCTCGGCTGCTTTTAATTTCTTTTTTATTATTACGGTTTTCTCGACAATAGAAAAGGTTAAAGAAGAATTCTCTAAACATTTTTTTAATGCATCCTCAAGCCTGGCGTTTCTAATTGCAAGAGTTACCTTTCCTTCATTCATTAACAACTCAACGGAGTATAAAAAATAATAACCAGTTTGCTTTTTAATCTCTTTAAAAACTTTTTTTAAAGAAGAGTTTTGCATTTCTAAAGATACATTCTGAGAATGCCCTTCTTCTGCAAGCACCTGAAAGGAAAAAAGGAAAATGAAAATTGCTGTAAGTTTCATAATTACAAGCATTTGGGTAAAATTTCGACTCAGTCGAAATTTGGCAAGTGTAAAATCCATAACTTTAATTTGATTTGGTTAAACAATAAACAGTCCGCCATGATTGTATTAGCTGATTAATCCAAATTTGGCCGGAAGTGTAGCAAGCGCTTCCGGTTTTTTTTTGAATCTATCAATAGTTTTTTACAGGAAATCGGATATAAAAATTATTGAGGAAGTACAACCACTTTCCTTCCTTCTATATTAAATTTTACTTCCCCGGTTAGTTCAAGCATGTTCAAAACTTTCATAACATTTACATTTTTGGGAATACTACCATCAAAATGCGTTGATATATTTCCTTTATATTCTACTTCTATATCATACCACCTTGCAATCTGGCGCATCACATATTTTATATCAGCACCATCAAAGTGAAAGACACCTTCTTTCCAGGCAATTACTTCCTCTAAATCTGCATTATTAATAACTGTTGCCCGTCCCACTCCCGATTGTAACTGTTGCCCTGGTTTTATCCGGGTAATTCCTGTTGCATGATGTACCTGCACACTTCCTTCAAAGAGTGTAGTACTCAAATTTGATTCATCCTCATACGCATTTATATTAAATTGGGTACCTAATACCTCTACAGTTTCCGGTTCTCTATTTGCAACATGAACAGTAACTTTAAAAGGATGTTTTGCATTTTTTTCTACCTCAAAGTAAGCTTCGCCAGAAACCTCCACCTCACGGTTTAATCCCTGAAAAACTACAGGAAATCGTAAAGAAGATGCCGAATTAAGCCAAACTTTTGTTCCATCGGCCAATGTTAACTGATATTGCCCGCCCCGGGAGGTTGATACTGTATTGTATAATACTTCAGTAACAGGACTGCCCGATGAATTATAAACTAACTGCCCATCGCTCAATTTTATTACTTTAGTATTTCCCTGGTTTATGATAGACCTGTTCGAAGAATCATCTAACGGTACAGATGTGCCATCTGCCAGCAACAACATAGCTTTGTTTCCGCCTGGTACAAGCTCTTTGTTGTGGCTTGCTGTTGCAACTATTTCTTTATTGTTTGTCGATAAAGAGCTTGATTTTTTTGAAAATTGATAAACACCAAACATAAGGATGGGCAATATTATAGCTGCTGCCCATTTAAATTTATACCATTTTGATAGCTTTTTAACAGGAGCCTGGGGTATATTTTCCTTGTTAAGTTGCTGGAGGAGGTAATGCATTTTTTCATCCCACTCAGCCTTAGGAAGGGATAGAGGCGATTTTGCAGATTGAACCCAAAGTACCTTTAATTCAGATAAAAGGGTGTCATTTGTAGTATATGTATGCAATAACGACAAAAACTCCAGATAGTCATCAGGGGTTATTGAATTATCCAGATACTGCTGAAAAAGTGCATTCAGCCGAATTTCATTATGTCTCATACCGCTAGTTTATTTCACAATCGCTGTATATAAGACGAAAAAAAAGGGGAGGTGTACTAATTAACTTAAAAAAAAATCTGTGATAAAAATACAAGTATTAGCAGTTCAACGTTTAGTGAGATGTATTTACGGATAAATTCAACCGATGAACAAAGATGATTACGAACTGTATTTTTTGTAAGGTTTAATTTTAGAGCTATTTCTTCATTGGTAAGTGCCTGGTGATAGTGCAGATGATAAACTTTTTGTCTTTGGGGTGATAAATTAGCAATTGCCTGGCCAACTATTGCTTCAGTATTTTTTAATAATAAGTTATTGTCTGCATTTTCAACAGATTTTGGTTCTTGCATTAAATTCCAAACCTCTTGCTGAATTACAGGGTTCTTTTTAAGAGATCTCAAAAAATCTATGGCCTTATTGTGGGCTACCCGGAAAAGAAATTTGTCAAAATTTTCGATTTGCGTAATCGTTTGTCTTCCATGCCATATCTTCAAAAAAACATCCAATACAATCTCTTCGGCAGTTTCTGCTGATTTAGTAATTTTAAATAAATAGGTATAAAGTTGATTCCGGTATCGCTCAAAAAGCGATTTGAATGCCAACTCGTTACCCTGGCTAATTTCTTTAAGCAGTTGCAGTTCTTCGTATGATTTGTTTTTATTCACTTAAATAAGTTGGCTCATGCAGTTGTAATTATAAACAACTAAAAATATCATGTAAGTGTTATTTACAAAAAATTGTATGGATAAATGAAAACTAAGTACTTCATAACTATTGCATTAAAAGTAACACTTTTTTTCAAAAATAATGAGCTAAACCTTGGTTTTAATTCAAACCGGTTAAATCAAATTATTTGAAGCTTTTTGTTCAAAAACTTCAACAAAATATTACGCTGCTTGTGTGAATAAATATTTAGCCTATCTCATTTAAATACTTTTTCATAAACATAAAATATGAGCCTACTGAACCACTTATGTGTAAACAATTTTCCGCTCACCTAAAATACAGCTTTATTTGGTTGCCAAATTGCATAGTTAACAGGCATTGCTGTATTAGCCATATAAGTAAGCAAAGGATTTTGATTGGAAGTAAAAGTCATACAGGCCCCATCAGTAATAAAAACATTTTTACAATGATGTAACTGATTCGATTTTTTTAATAAACAGGTTTGGGGATCATTACCCATTTATATTATTGATTTTTAGCTGTTCTTGGCTAAAGTGTCAGAAAATTATTTCTGAAACTATGATGTAAAAATTAGAAACAAATGCCGGTTTTATTTTTTTCATTTTTCTCTTTCAATTAATTTTTAATATCCCGAAATTACTTTTTCTTTTCCTGGTTTTATTCTGGCAAATTCATTCTTAAAAATATCATCTGCATATACAAGTTAATTAATTGTACGCTGCTTACCGGGATGGGTTCTTCATCAACTCATAACACAATTGAGGGCTTGTTTTTTCAATGCCTGTCAATAAAAAAATAACTTTTCCTGCATCTGATGGATCAATGGCATAATAATAATCTCGATCGACCCCTTCGGGTTTAGCAGTTAGGCAAAGCCGGTTAAAAAGCCATGTCCAACTTCCTTTTTTGTAGAAAGAGTTGTTGCGCTCTGGTGCAGATATCAACCATTCATATTCTTTCCAGTTTTTTTTAAGTAGCGGGTTTTGATTTTGAATTGAAACTATTTTTAGTTTGCCACCAGCATTGTTACTAAAGCTATTTCTAATTTTTTCCATAGTCCAGCCATTATGTTGCTCCCATGCGGTATATGGCTTATCCGCATGACTGTCGTTCCAACAATTGTCAACTGAAATGACCGTTACAAACTTTCTTTTATTATTATCGGCACGACTAATTGCTTCTCCAATTACCTGTAAAGGACCTGATGCCACAATGAATAAAGGATTTGCCGAATCTGAAAAATTGATTTGGACTTTTAATGCTTCGTATGCAATTTCGGGGGCATCTACAGCACATAGGAAACGGGTATTCTTAAACCCAAACATTTTACCACCCATTACTGCACTAATTTTCATCTGTCGGTACGGGCTTACCCCGTCAAAACCGGGATGCTCGTGGTTACTCCCCCACACATGATCGCTGTAAATGTAAAGGGCTAATTTATTTTGTAAGCCTTTTGATGCAATGATGGCTAGCGATAATGGAGTTCCCCCCCAATCGTCATGGTCGTGTTCATTTCCATCGGCGCTTATAACAATGCGCCCCTGGCCTTGCCAAAGCGGTATTGGTTCTGTCGGGTTTGGAAATACAGTTGTTTGCGTATAAACCTGTAAACACAGGCACAAAAAACTTGATAATAAAAAATATTTACTTTTTTGAAATAACATAGTTACCTGTTTTAATTGTAAAATATAAAAGTTGCTCCGTATTTTTTACCTCCAGAAGTTTTGAGTGATCTTTTGCCGATCTTATCTCCCAGTTACCTTCCTCAATATCCGTGATCAATACTTTCATTTCTTTACTTCCCGTAATATTCAATGTAAAGTGACCATTAATGATATTACCAGCTTTACTGAATAAAACAACCCGGTCACTGATAATGACACCTACAAATTTTTCTGTTTCAATTTTCTTTGGTAAAAAAATAGATGATGGAACCATTTTGTCATCCATTACTTTCATTACATTCAAAAATAAATCATTTGCAGAAGGAATTTTTGG
>JAWXCO010000048.1:0-11608 GCA_034408705.1 Bacteroidota bacterium | reverse complement strand
TGTTTTTTATCCCTCGAAAATTGTACAAACCAGATTGCCATTATAAAAGAGTTTAATATAGTTTCACAAAAGGATTATTCATTTTCTCAAAACCAACCGTCGTCACCGGCCCATGCCCGGAATAGACCTTTGTTTCATCCGGCAGGGTGAAGAACTGAGTTTGGATACTATTAATTAAAGTTTGCATATTCCCACCGGGCAGGTCCGTCCGGCCCACGCTGCCATTAAATAACACATCCCCGCCAATAATAAAGCCGCCGGCTTCATCCGCAGGATCCGGTGGATGGTAAAAAGAGATACTGCCAGGTGAATGGCCCGGGGTGAAGCGGATCTCCAGTTTCTCCTCCCCTATTTTTATGCTATTCTCCCGTCCGACCGGGTCATCCGGGCCGGCTTCTTTTAAATAAACCAATGGGCCATCATAGTTGTCGAAAGGAAGCTGCCATTGCCGGCCGGATTGAGGGGCAAAGTCCAGCACCGGCTTCTCTTTTTCGTGCAGGTGCAGGTGGAGGCCCCAGGTATCATACACGAATTTGTTGCCAAAAACATGATCCAAATGACAATGGGTGTTAAGCAGCATAACAGGTGTCAGCCCTGTCTTTTCGATACCCGTTTTTAATTCGTCCCTTTCCTCCGGAAAATAACAGCCCGGATCTATAATGCAGCACTGCTTCTGTTCGTTATACAAAATGTAGGTATTCTCCTGAATGGGGCTAAAAGTGAAGGACTTAACAGCTAACATGGATGGTTTTTTCGTACTTTTAATTTAGAACTAAGATTCGATGTATTTTCCGGGGTTTTGAGGAAATAAAGATAAAGTCTTTAGTCCCAAAAAGACCACCCCCTCCATGGAGGGGTCAAATAAGGAAAACCATACACGTTAAGAATCCGGGTTGGGTTGATGATCAGAATTACCGAACGATGAACCCGATAACTATCGGGTGAGTGACACAACAGGCAATGAGCCGTGTTAATGTCGCTGGTTAAAAAAATAAAATAAGCGATTAGAAACAGCAAAGCGATTATGAAGAAAGTATTAAGCCTGATTGCCAGCCTTTCCATTCTTTTTACTATGGAAACTGCAGCCCAAGTGAATACGGTGGAATTTGGTAAGAACCGTGTTCAATACCAGAAATTCAAATGGAAATATTACCAGACAGATAATTTCAACACCTACTTTAGTCAGGATGGGCTCGGGCTGGGCAAATATGTGGCCCAGATTGCCGAACTGGAATTACCCAGTATTGAAGAGTTTGTGGAATATGGCCTGCAACGCCGCATCAATATCGTGGTTTATAATAACTATGATGAAATGCAGCAATCCAATATCGGGCTGGGTATTGACTGGCAAAACACCGGCGGTGTGACCAAACTGGTCAATAATAAAATGATCGTGTATTTTGATGGCAACCATGATAATCTTCGTCGCCAGATTCGTCAGGGTATTGCCAAAGTCCTCGTCGATAATGTGCTGTTTGGAGATGACCTCGGTGAATTTGCGGCCAACCAGGCTTTATTGGACCTGCCCAAATGGCTCACAGATGGTTATATAGAATATGCTGCCGAAAACTGGAGCACTTCGCTGGATGACGATCTCCGCTCCACCATGCTGGCCGGTGATTACAACACTTTTTATCATTTTGCATTTGAAAAGCCCCTGCTGGCCGGTCATGCTTTCTGGAAATATATCGCCGATAAATATGGTAAAAGCAAAACCACCTATTTCCTTTACCTGGCCAGGATCTACCGGAACCTCAACAATGCTTCCTATAAAATAGCCAAAAAGAAATTTAAAAAACTGTTGCAGGATTTTATGACCGATGTGCAGCAGCAATATTTTAAAGATATCAGGGGCCGCCGCAATACCCCGAAAGGACAATTATCGGTAACGGAAGAGATCGGGAAAAAAGATTTTATCCGGTTCAATGCCAACCCGCAACCGAAAAGCTTTACGTATGCGTTGGTAGAGTTCAAACAAGGCCGTTACCAGGTGGTGTTGATGGAAAATTTTGTAAACCGCAAAGTATTATTGAAACTGGGAGTAAGGACCCGGGAAGATGAAAAGCATCCTAACTACCCCTTGCTGGCATGGGATGGAAAGGGCACCCGCCTGGCAGTACTGTATAGCGATGAAGGCAAAACTAAATTCTTTGTATACGACCTGGTAAACGGAAGCAAACTCTGGAAACAGGAGATCGACAAATTTGACCAGATACAGGATATGAAATATATGCTGGACAACAATACCTTATTGTTCAGCGGGGTGAGAAGCGGGCAGACCGATATCTATGTATATAAAATAGATAAACAAAGTTTTGAGCAGGTTACCAATGATGTATATGATGATCTTGATCCATCATTTGTAGCATTCCCGAATAAAACCGGTATCCTGTATTCAAGCAACCGCCCTTCAGCCCTGGCCGCCAGCAGCGATGATTCATTACCGGGTCAGCATTTCAATATTTTCCTGGTTGACAACTGGAATAAATCCGATGTTAAACAAATCTCCAAACTAAGCGACTTGAAACATGGTAATGCCCGTTTTCCTTCGCAATACAACCAGTCGCATTTTACCTTTATCAGTGATGAGAACGGTATCAATAACCGCTACGCAGGTTTCTTTACTACAGAAAGAGATGGCCTGGATACATTAATATTTATCGGGGATGAAATGCTCCGCAACCCTCCGCAAAAAGATGTGGACAGCCTGCTGAAGGAATGGAATAAAACGGATATTGACTCCGTAGGTTTTGTTTCGATCACGAAAGATTCTTCTTATGTATTTCCATTGACCAATTACCAGAGCAGTATGCTGGAAACAAGAACAGCCGGTGATAACCAGCAGGTCAGTGAAGTGGTGAAATTGGGTACTATAAAATTATTATACCGCCTTAAAGTAGATGAGAATAATCTTCGCCGCCGGAATATTAATGCCAGGCCAACTGAATACAGGAGAAAAGTGATCGAGGAAGAAAAGAAAGCCGCCCGGAAAGAATCAACCTTCCAGCCAAAGGAGGATACATTGACGAAAAAACAAAACGACTTCTTCAATACCGGTTTTGATGATGAAAAACCGGACAGCAACAAGACCAGCAAGCCCGTAGAAGCAGATGTGGCAACAAGAGAGCCCATCCTGAAAAACGCGAAAGTATATGAATATCGTCCGCCTAAGTTCTTTACAGACTATGTCGTAAGCGGCTTTAATAATAATGTATTGGGTACCCGTTACCAACCCTATGCTGGCGGTAGCGGACCTATTCAGCTTGGTAATAATGATCCCCTGAGTGGTATGTTACGCCTGGGCATATCCGACCTGATGGAGGACTGGAAAGTTTTTGGAGGGTTCCGCATCAGCCCTAACCTGGACAATATGGAGTATCTCCTTTCAACCAAATATCTTAAGAAAAGAATAGATTATGGCCTGACCTATTACCGGAATACTACCCGTTATGGAAGTTCATTGGGAAACCTCAAACTATTTACTAACCTCTATAATGCAACTGTAACTTATCCTTTTAATAAAATAAAAAGCCTGCGCCTGAGTTTAGGTGTGCGCAATGATAAGTACGCAGTACTGGCCGTGGATCCCCAAACATTAAGAACACCTGATATTAAACAAATGTATGCATTGGCTCATCTTGAATATGTTCATGATGATGCTATTACTCCTACTGATAATATCTGGCATGGTCTGCGTTGGAAAGCCTACATGGATCTCAATGCCCGTGTAAAGGAATCTTTCGGCGACACGAAAAGTGATGAGCATCCGACAACATTCAATTTTGGCTTTGATGCACGTCATTATCTGCCAATCTATCGTAATATTATCTGGGCAGTTCGTGCAGCAGCCGATTTTTCATGGGGAAATCAAAAGATCATTTATTATTTGGGTGGAGTTGATAACTGGCTGATGTTTGGCAACAACCAGCGGACTGATGGTACTTTCCGTTACTTTAATCCCACGAATACTCCCGACCCGGATGCTGACTATGCCTTTCAATCATTGGCAGTAAATCTAAGGGGCTTTAAACAAAATGTTGCCAATGGTAACAATGCTTTTGTGATCAACAGTGAAATACGGGTGCCGGTATTTACTTCTTTCTTTAATAAGCCGATCAATAATGCTTTCCTTCGCAATTTCCAGGTGGTGCAATTTGTTGATCTGGGAACGGCCTGGAACGGTGCTTACGATAAAATTGAAAGGCCCAGTGTTTTATATGGCACTCAACCGATCGTCGTAAAAATTAAAGCAGGTGGTGTAGGACCCTTTGCAGGCGGATATGGCTTTGGTGCCAGAAGTACTTTGCTGGGTTATTTCCTCCGTTTTGATGCTGCATGGGAAATGAATGGCTTGTTCAAAGGAAAACCGTTGTTTTATTTTGCGATGGGATTTGATTTTTAAGTAACCAATGTTTCCAAAATAAAAAGTCTCCCCGCCGGGAGACTTTTTATTTTGTAGCCCCTTCCTTATAGTTACAAGAAGCCTCTTTTAGATTATTATTAGATCGAAATAACTTATCAAAATTTAGCAAAGAAAAATATGTACAGGCTTTTCTATGTTGATTTGAATTGTATGAATCAACATGGGCAGGAATCTACTTTCAATTTATTTTTACCAATCCAAACCGCTTTATTGCCAATTTAACATTCCGGAATACGGTCGCCCGGTTGTAATTTTGGCTGGAAATGGTCCCTTTAAAACTATACGCCCCTTTCTTTCTTGTATTGTTACTGCTGCATACAGTCCCGGCTGTTTACGGACAAACCAAAACCATCCGGGGTATTGTGCAAGATTCCCACAGTGAAGAGAGAATTCCATTTGCTTCCCTTAGTTTTAAAAATAGCACCGTGGGTAAGCTCACTGATTCATCCGGCGCTTTTAGTTTCTATTTGACCAACTGGCCTTCAGATACCCTCGATATAACCTGTGTAGGTTACCAGGCTTTCCGCTATATCATTGATAAAAAAAAGGATACTATTTCTCTCACGATCAATATGGAAAGAGGCACTTTCAATGACGGGGCTTCTGTAAAAGTAAAAGTGAACAAAGGCTTACTTGTCTGGAGAAAGATCGTAGAGCATAAACCGGATAATGACCGGTACCGCTTCGACAATTTTTCTTACGAGCTATATAATAAACTGGAACTGGATCTGAAGAATATCAATTTCCAGAAATTTGGCAAGTTCAAGCCCCTGAAACCTATCAGCGATCTCATCAACCAAAATATTGATACCTCAGAAGGCATTCATTACCTGCCAACCTATCTTACTGAAGCACTCTCTGATTATTATTATCAGAAGAAACCACTGAAACGAAGAGAGATCATTAAAGCCGCTAATACTAACGGAGTAAAAAATGAAAGTGTGCTTAAACTACTCGGCGGTATGGACCAGGTGATAAATGTGTACAACAACTTTATTCCTGTGTTTGACAAACAGTTTGTGAGCCCCGCCAGTGATAATGGTGATTATTATTATAATTACCGGGTCGTTGATACCCAGGTTGTCAATAACCAGCGCTTTTTTCATTTGGTATTTACACCCCGCCGCCAGGGTGGTGATACTTTTGAAGGTGATTGCTGGGTGCATGTTGGCACATTTGCCATCCAGCGGATGAACCTGCGCCTGGGAAAAGAAGCCAATGTAAATTTCCTGGAGAACCTGAGCCTGATACAGGAATACAAATTACTCAATGATTCCACCTGGTTCCTGTCAAAAGATAAATTCGTGGTGGATATTTCTCCTGTTGGTAAAGACCGACCAGGGTTTATTGGCCGCAAAACAACTACGTACCGAAATGTCGTTGTTAACGACAGCTCCGTGCTGCAGGAACTGACTAAGAATAAGATCATGGAAGAGATCATTACACTTCCAAAAGCAGGGGAGAAAGAAAAAGAATTCTGGGCCACTGCCCGGCATGAACCACTCAGCAAAACAGAAAATGGTATAATCCGAATGATCGATACCCTTACCAATGCACCGGTCTTTCAAAAATTTACAAGGACAATGGCCTTTATTGGCACCGGGTATAAAGACATCGGCAATTACCAGATCGGGCCCTGGTTCAACTGGATAACCTCCAATGGCTGGGAAGGTTTCCGGGTAAGGTTTGATATCGCTACAAACAAATATTTCAATAAAAAATTTAAATTTCATACTTACCTCGCCTATGGTTTTGGTGATCAAAGACTAAAGGGTATGGGCGAAGTTTTTTTCCTGCCTAATAAAAGCCCAAGGACTTATCTCTATGCCTCCTTTATCAACGATCTTGATTTTGGCCAGAGCTATTATGGCGAAGTTTCCTCTGATAATGTTTTTGCGCTGGCCATCCGTAAAAACAATGTCCCGATCAAGAACATCAAGGTAAATGAAAAGAGATTTGAATTCTTCCACGAAACCCTGCCGTGGATGTCGAACCTGTTAGCGATCACCCACAAAACATCTTTACCATTACGAAATCTTTTACCGGTTGATTCCTTTAAAGTAACCGGGGGCGGCAAACCCTTTACCAATTTTGAAATTGCCTTCCGTCTTCGCTTTGCCTGGCTTGAACGTTTTTTGGAAAGTCATTTCTACCGGACCAGCCTGGGTAGCATCTACCCGGTGGGTGAGTTTAATATCAGCCGCGGTTTTGCCGGTGTATTAAAAAGCAGTTATAGTTATACCAAGATATCTGCCAGTATCTCAGACAATATTAAAATACCGCCGTTGGGAAATATATCCTGCTTCGTTTATGCAGGAAAAACGTTTGGTACATTACCTTATATCCTGCTCGATATAGCACCGGGTAACGAATTATATTACTACAATAAATACGCCTTTAACATGATGAACCGCTGGGAGTTTATTCATGATAAATACGCAGGTGTGAATATTGAACACAATATTGGCAATGGTATTTTCCGCTGGTTTCCCAAATTACGTTTCCGACAGTTCTGGACCGCCAAGACTTTATGGGGCAGCCTCTCTCCTGCCAACAAAGCCCTTAACCTCAAAGAGGGCCACAACTTCCAAACATTGGATGGCAATACCTATCTGGAATTGGGTACCGGCATTGACAATATCTTCCATGTATTCCGGATCGATTTTGTGTGGCGGGTGCTGCCAACAACACTGAGCAGGGTGAATGATAAAAATTTCGGGGTTTTTGGCAGTTTCAGGGTGGCATTTTAAGCTCTATGTTTATTGATGGAATATTTTGCCGGCTGTTTTGCTAGTATTATCATCCCTTACAATCGCTGATTTATTCATAATTTTTCTTCCGGTGAAAGAAAAAAAAAGAATCACTCATCTACTGAATGAATTCTACCCGGCAATACTAACTTTTCACTAACTTCCTCTAACTAAAATACAATTGCATGTCATCCCACTACATTCTTGCCCTTGACCAGGGCACTACCAGCAGTCGCAGTATGTTATTCGACAAACAAGGCAACATTATCAGCTCAGCACAAAAAGAATTCAAACAAATATTTCCGCAGCCAGGCTGGGTAGAGCATGATGCCAATGAAATATGGAGTACTCAGTTTGGAACAATGGCCGAAGCAATTGCCAAAGCCCATATCAATATGAAACAAGTAGCTGGTATCGGTATAACCAATCAGCGGGAAACAACTGTAGTGTGGGATAGAAAAACAAGCCAGCCCATCTATCATGCTATTGTTTGGCAGGATAGAAGAACAGCTGCTTATTGTGATGAGTTGAAAACCGCTAATCATGCAGCGATGATTCAGCAGAAAACAGGATTAATCATTGATGCGTATTTCTCTGCCACCAAACTAAAATGGATTTTAGATAATGTGGCTGGTGCCAGAACAAAAGCAGAAAATAGTGAACTCGCTTTTGGTACGATTGATAGCTGGCTCACCTGGAAACTAACCAATGGTGAAGTGCATGTAACGGATGTATCGAATGCTTCAAGAACTATGTTATATAATATTCATTCGTTGCAATGGGATGTAGAATTATTGAAACTATTTAATATTCCAGCGGCTATTTTACCGGAAGTAAAACCCAGCAGTAAAATTTATGGTGTAACCGGAAATATTATTCCTGATTCAAGCTTGTCCGACAGAGCTTCAGCAAAGGAGGGAATTCCTATTGCGGGTATTGCAGGAGACCAGCAAGCCGCCTTGTTCGGGCAACTATGTACACAGCCCGGTATGGTAAAGAATACGTATGGCACGGGTTGTTTTATGCTCATGAACACCGGCGAAAAAGGCATTACGTCAAAAAATAATTTACTCACTACCATTGCCTGGCAAATTGATGATAAAACAGAATATGCATTGGAAGGAAGTGTATTTATTGCCGGGGCAGTAGTGCAATGGCTGAGGGATGAGTTGAAAATAATTCGCACTTCTGCTGAAGTAGAAAATTTAGCTGCACAAGTGCAAGACACCGATGGGGTTTATCTTGTTCCTGCTTTTGCAGGTCTTGGTGCACCACACTGGAACCAATATGCAAGAGGAACTATTTTTGGATTAACAAGAGGAAGCAGCAATGCACATATAGCCAGAGCTGCATTAGACAGTATCGCCTATCAAACGTATGATGTACTTAAGGCTATGGAAGCTGATTCAGGCATTCATATTAAAGAGCTGAGAGTAGATGGCGGTGCTACTATTAATAATCAACTGATGCAATTTCAAAGTGATATATTGAATTGTAAAGTTGTTCGTCCAAAAATTACAGAGACTACTGCCCTGGGTGCTGCTTATTTAGCTGGTCTTGCTGTAGGTTATTGGAAAAATGTGGATGATATACAAGAGCAATGGCAAGTGGATAAAACTTTTTCACCTGTGATGGATGATGGGAAAAGAAGTGAATTGGTAAATGGATGGCAGAGGGCAGTGAAGGCATCAATTGACTGGGCAAATGGATGATTTATTCTCAACACAGCGTAACAGAGATGTAGGAGTTACTCAGAGATAAAATATTTTATGACAACAAAGAATGAAAGTTGGTATAATTCTGTTACCGAAAAGATACTCAGATGAAACTTAGGCCAGGCTTGATGGAGTCAGTTTATGAAGTTTGTCTGAAAAAAGTAAGGCAGATTATGAATTAGCTGCCAGAAGCCAGGTCATCTTCCCAGTCGTATTTAAAGGAGTAACGCTGAATAAAGACTTTGTTATTGACCTCCTGATTGAAGAAGAAATAATTCTTGAACTAAAGTCAGTTGAATTTATTCTCCCTGTACATGAAGCACAACTCCTTACTTACCTCAAATTAGCTAATAAAAAACTAGGATTATTAATTAATTTCAATGTAGCCCTTTTAAAAGATGGTATACGACGAAGAATTAATGGAAACCTAAACCCTGTGTAAAAAAATAACAAAGAGATCCAGAATTAAGTTTCACTGAATAAGCTCTCCGTGTAACTCCGTAGTTTTCTCTTCTTCTCTGTGTTAAAAAAAATATGAATCGCAACCAAATGATACAACAACTCGAATCCCAAGCCGAATGGGATGTTTGTATTATTGGCGGTGGCGCCACCGGTCTCGGCACTGTGTTAGATGCGGCATCAAGAGGATTAAAAACAATTTTATTTGAGCAACATGATTTTGCCAAAGGTACGTCATCGAGAAGTACCAAATTGGTACATGGCGGTGTCCGCTACCTGCAACAAGGTAATATTAAATTAGTAATAGAAGCACTAAAGGAAAGAGGGTTATTATTAAAAAATGCCCCGCATCTTGTACACAATCAAAAATTTGTTGTTCCCAATTATAAATGGTGGGAAAAACCATTCTACGGAATCGGGCTTAAGATATATGACCGCATGGCCGGCAAATTAGGATTAGGGCCTTCTGAATTTTTATCCAAAGAACAAACATTAGCATACCTGCCAACATTGGATCCGGAAGATTTAAAAGGTGGTGTTATTTATCATGACGGGCAATTTGATGATGCAAGGCTTGCTATCAGCATAGCACAAACTGCCGCACAACATAATGGAGTATTGCTAAATTATTTTCCCGTATCGGGTTTACTGAAAATGGATAAGAAAATCTGTGGTGTTTGGGTGAAAGATTTTTTTACCGGAAAAGAATATGAAGTAAAAAGTAAAGTGGTAATTAATGCAACCGGTGTCTTTACCGATGCAATCATGAGAATGGATGATGTAAAACATAATAATATCATCAACCCCAGCCAGGGTATACATTTAGTAGTAGATAAAGATTTTTTACCGGGTGATACGGCAATCATGATTCCTAAAACAGATGATGGCCGGGTTTTATTTGCAGTACCCTGGCATAATAAAATTGTTCTGGGAACAACTGATACACCTGTGTCCGATATCTCCACTGAACCCATTCCGCAGCAGGAAGAAATTGAATTTATCTTAAAACATATTGGCCGTTATCTTACCAAAGACCCGCAGCTATGTGACATAAAAAGTATGTTTGCCGGGCTAAGACCCCTGGTAAAAAACAAGGCCAAAAAAACAGCAGCCTTATCAAGAGACCATTTGATTACGGTCGCAGAATCAGGATTAATCACTATCAGTGGCGGCAAATGGACTACGTACAGAAAAATGGCAGAGGATGTTGTAAATATGGCGATTGAGCGAAATGGATTGCCTGAAAAGATTTGTGTCACAAGAGAATTACTACTTTCCGGGCATGATGAACCGGTAATACCTGCTGATATAAGTTTTTTGAGCAACGAACAACTAAAAACAATTATTATACAATCAGTAAAAGATGAAATGTGTATGACGGTTGAAGATTTTTTGTCCAGAAGAACAAGACAGTTACTGCTTGATGCCCAGGTTGCCGTTGACAAGGCGCCCTTAGTTGCAAAAATAATGGCCAAAGAAATGTTTAAAGGACTCCTTACGGAGAATAAAGATGAACACTGGATAAAAGAACAAATCATTAACTTTAAGCTAATAGCTAAAAACTATCTTCCAACTTAAAACAGACTGCTTATGTCTCCATTTATAGGTGAATTTACCGGCACTGCCTTACTCATCATCATGGGTTGTGGTGTGGTGGCTAATGCCCTTCTTACAAATACAAAAGGCCAGAACAGCGGCTGGATTATTATTACATTTGGCTGGGCAATGGCAGTTTTTCTGGGGGTATATGCTTCTACTAATTTGGGCGGGAGTGGTCACCTGAACCCGGCTATTACAATTGCCCTTGCCGTATTCGGTGACTTTGACACAAGTTTAGTTCCTACTTATATCGGGGCACAATTTGCAGGCGCCATTGTGGGAGCAGGTATTGCCTGGCTGGCTTATAAGCAGCATTTTGATATTACTACTGATCCTGATCTGAAGATGGCAGTGTTTTGTAATTCACCGGCCATCCGTAATGTGGGCTATAATCTTATTACCGAAATCATCGGAACTTTTATACTCACATTCGGTGCATTAGCCATGTCAAAACCCAGTTCTTCCCTCGGTACGTTGGATGCATTACCCGTTGCCTTATTAGTATTAGGGATTGGCTTATCTCTCGGCGGCCCGACAGGTTATGCCATTAATCCTGCCAGAGATTTAGGACCAAGGATTGCACATTTTATTTTACCGATACCCGGTAAGAGAGATAGTGACTGGAGTTATAGCTGGATACCGGTAGTGGGACCGGTGGCAGG
>JAWXCO010000047.1:0-15495 GCA_034408705.1 Bacteroidota bacterium | reverse complement strand
CCCATAAATCAACTGTTTCAGCAAACTCAATTACAATATTTCAAAGAACAAAAAGATAATCAACTGAATATGTTCGATTTATAACGCAACGCTATTGAAATAGGGGATAAACTTACCAGTTGGAAAATAGCCGGTTAAAGATCTCATCGGTCAGCGTTCTTGTCATTTCATCCAGCAGGCTGGCTTCGGCCTGCTGGTAGGATTGTGTGCCTTTGAATTCGAAACTACGGCTTATATCGTATTCTTTTACATCCTCCGCTTTCCGGTTATTTAAAATGATATGTACACCTATCGTGAGCCTGTTGGTGGCAACCTGCTGTCCTGAAATAGCCGATGTGCTAAAGGCATATTGGGTGATGGTGCCACTGATCTCCCAATCCGCATTATCGTTATTAGTCTGTGAAAGTCTTGTCTGCCCTACAATTTTCTGTCGGATCTTATCGGTCAACCTTGGGCTGAGCTGTGGATTAATATACTGTGCCCTGTTGTCAATGAAATTTACTTTGACGGTTTTAATGCTGTCAGGAAAAGTGGCTTCATTGAATTTATAAATATTGCAACCGGTATTACTGGATGCGGCTAACACCGCAGCGATAACGATCATCAGCAGCAGCGATATGTTTTTAATTGCTTTCATTTATTCTTCGATATCGTATTCTTTTAATTTTCTGTACAAGGTCCTTTCACTGATGCCAAGATCCAATGCCGCATCTTTTCTCTTGCTCTTATGTTTTTTCAGTGCTTTAATGATCAGCTCTTTTTCTTTATCAACAATGTTCAGGCTTTCTTCCACTTCCACATGGTCATGTATATCATTATTGAGCATAACCGGTTGTGCACTTTGAATCCCCGGTTGCATACCAATCGTCATGGGAACGGGTTGCAGCAGTTCGTTGTTTTTAAACCGATAATTGTCCGTTTCTTTCAACTCGTTGATAAAAGCCTGGTTTTGTACCGCCATATTGGGGTTTTGCAATATATCCAGGAACATCTTTTTCAATTCGGTCACATCTTTTTTCATGTCAAAGAAAAGCTTGTACAGCATTTCTCTTTCATTGGCAAACTCATTATTGTTACCATTCGCAGAAGCCAGTACCGGCATCCGGTTGTTGGAATATGGCTGCAAAAATTTATTCAATTTTTTGGCCGTGATATTCTTGTCAGTGCTCAGTACGGAGATCTGCTCTGCAATATTCTTCAATTCCCGCACATTGCCCGGCCACGGATAATTTATTAACAGTTGTTTTGCTTCGTCATCCAACTGTACTGGTGCTGCTTTGTATTTGTTGGCAAAGTCACCAGCAAATTTCCTGAACAGGATATGAATGTCTTCCGGACGGTCGTGCAGGGCCGGTACCCGGATCGGAACAGTACTTAAACGGTAATAAAGATCTTCGCGAAAACGGGCGGACTGTACTAATTGCAGCAGGTCTTTGTTGGTAGCCGCAATGACCCGTACATCCGTTTTTTGCACTTTAGATGATCCTACCCGGATATACTCACCGGCTTCCAATACCCTGAGCAGGCGGGCTTGTGTACCCAGTGGAAGTTCCCCGATTTCATCTAAGAAAATAGTACCGCCATTGACGGTTTCAAAATAACCTTTGCGTGCATCTGCAGCACCTGTAAAGGAACCCTTTTCGTGCCCGAATAATTCGGAATCAATGGTCCCTTCTGGGATCGCACCACAGTTAACCGCAATAAAGGGATTATGTTTTCTTGGGGATAGGGAATGAATGATCTGTGAGAACACTTCTTTACCCACACCACTTTCACCATTAATTAAAACAGTGAGGTCAGTACTGGCCACCTGCGTCCCTACCTGCAAAGCAAAGTTGAGGGCAGGGGAATTGCCAATGATGCCAAATCGATTTTTTATTGCTTGAATATCCATTCGTAATTATAGTTAACAGCCGTCAGTCCACGGCCGCTCATTCTTCTTTAGTTACCCTGTTCCGGCGTCTCCGGACTGTTGACGATCAAACCTAAAATAGTTCCTTGTGTACAATCAGTGGCTTTTACCATAGCATAATCGCCTTTCTTCAAATCATACTGTTCTTTAGGAAAAACAAATACTTTTCCTTCCGAGCTTCTTCCCACCCAGTCCTGGTCACTTTTCTTGCTATTACCCTCTATCAATATTTTTGATATTTTGCCCATATCCCGCAGATTACTTTGCAGCGATAGTTTATTCTGCAATTCCACCACTTCATACAGTCTTCTTTTCTTTGTTTCCAATGGTACATCATCTTTATAACGCCGCTCCGCCAATGTACCAGGCCTTTCTGAGTAGTAATACATATAGGCATAATCGTATTTCGCATATTCCATAATACTCAGCGTATCCTGGTGGTCCTGCTCATCTTCCGTGCAAAAACCGGTGATCATATCAGCGCTGATACCGCAACCGGGAATGATCTCCCGTATCCGGTCGACTTTGCCCATATACCATTCTCTTGTATAGGTACGGTTCATGAGTTGAAGTATCCTGGTAGAACCACTTTGTACCGGCAGGTGAATATAATTGCAGATGTTTTCATGTTTCACTATTGTATGCAAAACATCATCGGTAATATCTTTAGGATGAGAGGTAGAAAAACGTACCCGCAGCAGGGGAGATAGCAGGGCTACTTTCTCTAATAACATAGCAAAAGTTACTGTGCTGTCAGTTGCTTCATCCAAAAAATAATAGCTATCTACATTCTGTCCGAGCAGGGTTACTTCACGATACCCTTTTTCAAAGAGGTCGGCACATTCGCCAATAATACTATCTGCACTGCGGCTTCTTTCTCTTCCCCGGGTAAAAGGAACTACACAGAAGGAGCACATGTTATTACAGCCACGCATGATACTCACAAAAGCACTGACTCCGTTACTATTCAACCGGATCGGTGAAATATCAGCGTAGGTCTCGTCACGGCTTAATAATACATTGACTGCTTTCTGCCCAGTTTCCGCCTCTTCCACCAGGGCAGGTAATGACCGGTAAGCATCCGGACCGACTATGAGGTCGACTAATTTTTCTTCTTCGAGTAATTTAGATTTTAACCGTTCGGCCATACAACCCAGCAGTCCAACCAGCATTCCTTTTCTTTCTTTCTTCAGCTTTTTGAATTCTGTAAGACGTTTGCGGACCGTTAACTCTGCTTTTTCACGGATCGAACAGGTATTGATAAATACCAGGTCAGCCTCTTCCACATTTTTAGTAGCTCCAAAACCCTCTTTATTGAGGATGGCGGCTACCACTTCACTATCGGCAAAATTCATTGCACAGCCATAACTCTCAATATAAAATCGTTTTTTATATTGATTGGGATCAGTAATAAAAGGCGCAAATGCCTCTCCCTGCTTGGTTTCGTCATGTTTCTTATCTGTCACTAAGTCAAGCATAAAAGTTCAATTGGACTGCAAATATACTGCTAAGACCCGGATTTGTGACAGGATGTCAGCAGAATATAGCCGTTCAGCGAGCAGAAAAGCCACCCAACAGTTCTTTACCAGTCGCTTAGCAAGCAAGCTTTTATCTTTACGTCTTATACCTTGATTTGAAAAAGCTAATCACTCTTTTCCTCCTTCTGACCTTCGGTTTATGTGTTCATTCTCAGGTCACCAATCCAGGTATTATTACGGGTGATGTACTGGATGAGAACAAAAAGGCCCAGCAAGGTGTGACCGTGGTACTTATTTCCTTAAAAGATACTTTACAGCAGCGATCAACATTCACCGATAAGAATGGCAATTTCCTGTTTGAAAAAATCATATTCGGGTATTACCGCCTACGCCTGACTGCGGTGGGTATGCAGCAATTGGTAGTAGATAGCATCAATGTCCGTCAGGAACGATTTGATTTTAACCTGAATGATGTGGTGATGAAACTCAATACTAACCAAGAGTTAGATGAGATAATTGTATACGCAGAGAAGCCGCTGGTTCAATCGAAAGATGGGAATATCACTTTCAATGCCGGTGAATCGGCCCTGGCGGCGGGTAGTAATGCCAGCGATCTGCTGGCCAATGTGCCATTGGTTTCCAAAGACCCGAATGGCAAAATAACTGTGCGGGGAAAAGAACCGAAGATCCTGATCGATGACAAACCAGTAGAACTGAACCTTCAGCAATTGCAGGACCTGCTTGAATCATTACCGGGTAGTTCTATCGAGAAAATAGAAGTGATGACGAACCCGCCTCCGCAATATGCCAATGAACAGGGAGGGGTGATCAATATCACAACCAAAAAAGGGAAGGTCGGCCGTAGTGGGCGGCTAAGCATCTCCGGTGGCACCCGGGGTGAAGTGAGTATGAATGGAAATTTCAGTTACCGCAAACAGGGATTCTCGTTGAGTATTAATGCTGGTGGAAGTTATAACCGGTTACTAGGGGAGGGTTATTCGATCCGCAATAATATTTATGCGGACTCTTCCAATTTTTTTAATACCCGGAATAATTATTTTAATAAAACCTGGCGACCCAATTTCCGGCTGAATATGGACTATGATCTGAATAAAATGGAATCCATCAATTTTGTGCTACAGTATAACCAGAGCAATTTTCAGAACCAGAATACGACTGAATATACCAATATCAACCGATTCGATGAGATTTACCGGTTGAGTGAAAGAGATATTTTTAATAATGGTAATAACTATAGTCCCAATGCCAGCTTCACCTATACTAAAAGAGGCAAAATCATCGGGGAGTCTTTAAAGGTTATTGCCGGAGGAAATTTCTCTGTCAACCAATCGGACCGGGATTTTTTACAGCAATTCTTCTATCCTGACCATACCCCCAATGGCATTGATTCTACACAGGAACAATTGAGCAATAACAAAGGCAATGGCTATACTATCCGGGTGGATTATAACCGACCCCTGGCGAATAAAAAAACAATGCTTTCTTTTGGCACTTATTATATCCGCAACAATAGTCATATTGATGTGAACTCCAGTTACTTGAAAAAGCCGGATATGGTATTTGTAAAACTGGACCTGCTGAGTAATGAATTCAAGTTTCACCAAACGATCACCAATTTCCGGGCTTCGGTCAGGCAGGTGCTAAAAGAGAATTTTAGTGTCACGGCAGGTACTTCAGTGGAACAGACTTTTATCTGGTTTGAACTATTCAGGGAGAACCGGGATGTCAACAATAATTATTGGACATGGTTGCCTTTTGCCAATATCAACCGCAGCTGGAAAGATAAACTGAATCTGACCCTGGCCTATCGCCGCAGTATCCGCCGGCCGGGTATCAACGAACTGAACCCAACGATAGATTATGGCGATCCTTATAATGTTCGCTTTGGCAATGAAAACCTCGAAGCCTCCACCGCGCATAATATTGACCTGGTACTGGGACGTACCAAACAGCGGTATTATGTGAACCTGGGTATGGGTTATAATATAGTAGAAGATATATTCAGCCAGGTAAGGACCTTGCTCCCTGATGGTAAAACACAGATCACCTGGGAAAATATCAGCGGTCGTAAAGAATATGAGCTCAGCACCTGGGGTGGGTTAACTATTAATAAAAAGATCAAGACTAATCTGAGTGGCAGTTATACCTATAATGAATACGGCGCCTATGATAAATCGGTTCGCCGGTTTAGGAATGGTGGTTCTTTTACTTCTAATTTCAATACTACGTTTATTCCGAAAGATATTTTGAATTTCACGGCCGGGTTTACCTTCAATCGCTTCGCCAATCCGCAAGGTTATGCGCAATGGAACTGGAGTTTGAATGCCGGTGTACAGCGAAAATTCTTTAATAAAAAATTGACGGTTACGGCCAATATCATCGATCCGTTTTTGCAGAAAAACAGGAGCTATACCTATGGAACTAATTTTAATCTGCAAAGTTTCAGCACAGCGCAGACAAGAAATTTTCGCTTCAGCCTTGGATATAATTTTACGAAAACACCATTGAAAAAGCTGATACCGAAAAGCGTAAAATAGCGACTGCTTAGTGAATTATCTTTCTATTTTCAGGCTTGTATTTTGTCCCGTAGGGACCTAATGCCGGTAGAACTTAAATATGAATGCTATTATTGCCCCGTAGAGGCAAAACAAAATATCATTCCGGCTCCCGGAACAAACATTTTTCATCGTATTCGATCTGGAAATTATCCAGGAAGCTCCGGTATTCTTCCAGGAATGTTTGTAGTTGATGATGTAATTCCTGGTTTTCAATATATGCTGCAACGGTAATGATTTTTTTCTTTTCCAAACTAAACGCTCCATAGCCTTCCTGCCAGCGAAACGGTTTTTGGGTGAAATGCTGGTTATTGATCCATTCAGAAGAATCACCTTTCACAATACGCATTAAATCTGATAAAGATTGGGCTGGCCTCAACCCGAAAAGCATGTGTAAGTGATCGGGCATAGTATTAATGGCAATCATTTTATGGTAATGATTTTGAACGATACCCGTTATATACTTGTGCAGCCGTTCTTTTTATTCTTTAGTGATCATCGTTTGCTGTTACTTAAAAGCAAAAATGCATTGGATATGAATTTGGGTGTAGGTATTAGACATTGGGTATCGGTTTGTGTTGCTCCTTACGGGGCAAAGAAAATCCGTTTTTGATGTTTACTACCGAGCTGTTGTCCCTCCGGGATCAGCAAGAACCCATCGGAATATGTATTTGTCCACAATGGGGTCTGGCATCACTATAACTATCGTTTTGTGTTGCCCCTTCCGGGGCAAAGAAAATCCGTTTTTGATATTTACTACCGAGATGTTGTCCCTCCGGGACCAGCAAGAACCCATCAGAATATGTATTTGCCCTCAATGGGGTCTGGCATCGCTATAACTATCTTTTTGTACTACCCCTGGAGGCAAAGTAAACCGATTTTTTTCTTTGCTACCAAGAATGTGTCACTCATGGACAGGTAAAACATTTATTTGGTCACGGGAATCCTGCTTCCCAACCAGCTTTCCTTTACCGGCACAATCCATTTCGTTTCCAATTCTTCTTTGGTTTGTACCAGATTATTGAAGTATAAAGTATCTGAAGTGATAAATCCATTCTCAACTGCATATTGCAACTGGGAAAGCGGTAATAATTCTACTTTGTCTTTTTTAACAAATGCGAGTGTTGTCCGGTCAAATAAGTTTACCGAAAACTGCTGTTCGATCTCTTTGATCAACCGAACCGAACTGTCCGTACTACAGCCGGTGACACCTGTTGCTGTTTCATCTGCTATTAAAACGATGAACTGGCCAAAAAATAAATGTGCTTCACCTTTTACCGGGGTGCCATGACTTTTCCACTGGTTTGTAAACTCTTTCAGCATGTCTTCTAAATCGAATGCTTCAACCAGGGTAAATAAACGGTTGCACTGGTACACCCAAACCCGGGAGCCGGGGTGAAAATTACCGTCAAGAAGGTATATATAATCAAGATTCATGCTGCTAAATTACAACCAATTACTAACCTGTTGAAAGAATCACTTAAATATGAACCTATGTCATTGGTACACTGGACTTATACGAAAGAGGAATGGGTGGCTTTTATGCGATCATCTAAAAAAAAGAGCAATATTTTTTACCGCTTTTTACTACACTTATCAGCCCGCCGGGTAAGGTCAGTACCGGAGATAAGCATTACACCTGAAAAAGTGTGGATCGGGAATAACCAGCAGTATTTTAACAGCAGCAAACATGAACTCCGGCAGATCGACCTGCGGCATGAGGGCTTTGTCAATATCCTGTCGATTACCTATGGACGGGACGGAAACAGCCATGAAATACGCATACCGGTACCAAAGGGAAAATTAAGGGAAGCTATTGAAGTACAGGACCGGTTGATGCCGAACTATTGATTTTTGGATGTTGTACTTTCATTAGAATCAGCTGGCTCATGCCAGATCGCAAGTACTAACCCCAGAAAAATGGATTGAATGAAACGGGATACTAATTTTCGAACGGTATTCTGTTCCAGACAGTCAGTAAAACAAAATAAAAACTCGAATACCAGCGTGAAAAAAAAATAAACAAAAGAATTTCAACATTCTTTTACAGGCGAAACCTCGACAAAAACCATTCCATTTCAAATTACTGCATTGATAGGGCGATCAACTCCGCTACATCCATCACTTTTATCTGGTCTTCTTTTTCCGCCAGCTTTACACCATCCGTCATCATGGTATTACAGAAAGGACAGGCGGCGGCAATAACAGTGGCACCTGTTTCAATGGCTTCTTGACTTCGTTCAATATTGACCCGGGTAATGCCTTTTTCCTCTTCCTTGAACATCTGGGCACCACCGGCACCACAGCAAAGACCATTGCTTTTACACCGTTTCATTTCTACCAGTTCCGCATCCAGAGCTTCAAGTACTTTGCGGGGGGCTTCATAAATATTATTGGAACGGCCGAGATAGCAACTGTCGTGGTAAGTGATCTTTTGGCCTTTGAATGCACCCCCTTCTTTCATTTTTATCTTTCCTTCATCAATCAGGCCCTGTAAGAAACTGGTATGATGAATAACTTCGTAATTGCCACCGAGTTCGGGGTATTCATTTTTTAATGTATTAAAGCAATGAGGGCAGGCGGTCACAATTTTTTTGATGCCATAATTATTCAGCAGTTGAATATTCTGGTAGGCCATCATCTGGAATATGAATTCATTACCCGCCCGACGTACGGGATCACCGGTACACATTTCTTCTTTGCCAAGGATAGCATAGTTGATACCCACTTTATCAAGAATAGTAACAAAAGCTTTGGTGATCTTCTGTGCCCGCTGGTCAAAGCTACCGGCACAGCCTACCCAGAATAATACTTCAGGGCTTTTTCCACTGGCAAAGAGTTCGGCTACGGTTGGAACCTGCATAATTGTTGTTAATTCAGCAACAATATTACTTAAAACAGTTCACTTATCATCAACCCCAGCCCCAGGTTGTTAAAACTGCAATGACGATCGCAACCGCTATAACAAATAAACCAATGGTGACCCATCCAAGGATGATACCTGTATTTGCTTTCCGGTCTTCAGGATTGGCTTTTTTGGCCTGGTAGCCAAATACCAATGCGAGGATCGCAAAGACCAGGGAAGCCAGGCCTCCCACCACGGGAATGAAAAGACTGGCCAATGCGATAATACCAAATATCATCGCTGTTTTGCCTTTGTCCTTTTTCTCACTCACTCTTGAAGGGCTGAATCCTTTCCTCATCTTCCATTGCAAAAATTTGACCGCTATCTTTTCTTTGAATTTTAATTTTCTGCCCACCAGTTGCTGCACTTCTTTCATAGAAAGGGTGGAGAAGTATTCCAGCGGATCAGTTGCTATTGTCAATGATAAAGAAGAATTAGCGGAGGCGGGACTAACGGCACTATAGCCCCTGTCGCAGAAAAATGAAAGGGCGATGATTATAAGGTATTTTTTCATTCATTAATTTTTTTGAAAAAAGCGAAACAAAAAAATTGCTATCTTATCAGGAAACTTATTTTTGTTTATCTGCTGCATGACGATGAAGAAATTTTTTCAAAAACTGACAAATTGGGAACGCTGGAACTTTTATGTCCTGTATTTCCCGCTGGGACCTGTATGGCTCTGGTATTGCCTGCGTAGCTGGTCTTTCTGGTATTTCAGCTCTTCCAATCCAACGATCACATTTGGCGGGTTTGAAGGAGAGGGGAAAAAGGAAATGTATGACCAGTTGCCACCCGTATCCTATCCCCGAACTATTTATATCATGCATGACTGGCATTTTGGTGCTGTAAAAATGAAAATGGCAGAAGCTGGCTTTACTTATCCCTTTATTGTAAAGCCCGATATCGGAATGAAAGGGATCCTTTTTCGTAAAATCGATAACGAGGAGCAGCTCCTTAAATACCATGAAAGGATACCGGTGGAGTATATTATCCAGGGCCTGATCGAATTGCCGGTGGAGGTCAGTGTGTTTTATTATCGATTTCCCTGGGAACAAAAAGGGGTGGTCAGCGGTTTTATTGATAAAGAACTATTACAGGTAAAAGGCAATGGACAGTCAACGTTGGAGGAACTGGTAGCGGGTCATCCACGGGCAAAATTCAGAATGGAAGAGATGCAGCACCGGCACGGTCATCGCTTTGACCGGGTGATCCCGGAAGGCGAAGTATTCTACCTTTCTTATGCCGGTAATCACAACCGCGGGGCACATTTTACCAACCTGCACAAGGAGATCGATGAAAGTCTGTGTAAGGTATTTGACGACCTGAGCCACTATACCGACAAGTTTTACTATGGACGCTACGATATCAAAACCACATCTATTGAAGACCTGAAGCAAGGGAAGAATTTCTCCATATTAGAATTCAATGGTTGTGGTGCCGAACCCAATCATATTTACGATTGTGGCATGAGTATCTGGCAGGCTTACGGCGTCATTCTGCATCACTGGAAAGTGCTGTATAAAATAAGCCGCTACAATCACCGCAATGGTACACCCTACTGGTCTTTTAAACGTGGCTGGAAATACCTGGCTGATTCCAAGCGTCATTTTAAGATGCTGGAGAAGTATGATTAGTCTTTCCCTAATTTAACAGTATGAATACCGAAGAAAAAATGCTCCTGCTGCGCAATTATGATCTTTGGTGTCAGCTAGATGACCAGGAGTACGAGGACTTAAATGTCGCCCACCAGTTTATCGAAGCAAAAAAAGGCGATTATATTTATTTTGATTCGCACCATCTCAATAAATTATACTTTGTAAAAGACGGCTACATTAAGATCGGTTATGTAGACGAAGAAGGAAATGAGATCATCAAAGAGATCATCCGGGAAGGAGAGATCTTTGGCCAGTTTGCCCTGGAGAAAACGAACCTGAACGGGGAATTTGCCCGTGCCTACAAAGGCAATGTAAGCCTTTGCGCATTTACCATCGAAGACTTTGAAAAATTACTGACCAAGAAGCCGGGATTGGCGATCAAATACAGCAAACAGGTTGGAGATTAGTTACGCCGGGCAGAATTTCGACTTGTCAGTATGCTGAACAAGGATGTCCGTTCCCGCTTACTCGCTTTCTTTTATCACCTGGCGATGATGGAAGGCTATGACGGAAGCACAGCTGCTTACTCCTTTAATAATTTCCTTACGCATAAAGATGTGGCCAAGCTTATCGGGAGTGCCCGTCAAACCGTTACTACCTTTATTAATCAACTGGAAGATGAAGGATTGCTGAAAATAACCCGGAAAAAAATCACGATCCCCGATGTTAAAAAATTACAGCAATTGGTAATTGTCACCTGAGCGACATGGTCTGCAAAAACCGGTTTGTATTTTTAGTAAAATAACCGGTTATGAAAATACAGTACGTTTTATTTGCTCTGTTGATTTTACAAGCTTTTTCAGCTTGTAAAAAATCGGCCCTTGACTATGTGAATGAACCGAAGCCTGCTCCGGGAGGAGCAAATATTTCTAACGGGAATTTTTTGAGGCGCTCGCATCCCACCAGCGGAACGGTAAGACTGGTAACAGACATCGCGGGTCGCCGCTTTCTCTTGTTCGAAAATTTCAATACCGATAATGGTCCTGATCTTGGGTATGGCTTTCCCCCAATACCGCAGCCTCTCCTTACCAGGAACTGGGACCGTTGATCGCTGTATCCGGTAATTTTTCTTATCCACTACCTGCTTCGATCGACCCGATCGTTTATAATCATGTATTGATATGGTGTAAACCTTTTTCGGTATTATTTGGTTATGCCATATTGCAATAAATAAGCGGCTTTTGAAGGAAGCACTTATCGAAGCGTTTAATGCATCATTTTTGTATTTTCGTTTGATGCATCCCTTAATGAAGATTTTCCTGACCGGAATGCTGGTTAGTTTTATTGGTTCCCTGCCTTTGGGAACATTGAATATTGCTGCTATGCAAATCTCTGTATCAGATGGGATCACGGCGGCTATGTTATTTTCCTTAGGTTCTTTAATGATTGAAATTATTTATGTGCGCATCTCCCTGGTGGCCATGGACTGGATAAGGAAGCAGGACAAAATATTAAAAGCCCTGGAATGGGTAACCCTTATCATTGTACTTGGATTAGCGATTGCCAGCTTTTATTCGGCTCTTCATCCCAAGGTTGAAAAGAATTTTGTACTGAATAGTCCCTTACCCAAGTTCGTGCTTGGAATGGTGATGTGTGCAGTTAACCCGGTGCAGATACCTTTTTGGTTCGGGTGGAGTACTGTGCTGTTTACCAAAAAAGTACTGCTTCCCAGGAATGATCATTATAATCTTTATATTCTTGGTATTGGGGTTGGTACTTTTATCGGCAACTGTATCTTTATTTTTGGAGGCTTACTGATCGCTTCTAAGATCAACAACAACCAGCATATCCTTAATTGGGTGATTGGGGGCATATTTGCTATAACTGCACTTATACAGGCATGGAAAATGTGGCGGCACAAAGGTGCTGTACATAATCTTGAACACCCCGAAGAAATGACTGGAAAGATCGAAGAGCAAATGGAGAAGATAGAGGAGGGGCTTGATAAGATTACGCATGAAGACAAAGAAAAAAATAATGATTAAGTTATCCATTTCCTGTAAAAATGTTGCACCGGGAATGTGGGAGTAAAAAAATCAGAGGCGATAGCCAGCCGATAACGAGGGTATAAAACGTCCGCCATCATCTTCATTCAATGAATTATAGTCTTTACTCATTTTCCTGGTGAAGCCATATCCAACAGATGGGGCGGCAAAGAAGTATTTGGCAAAAATGAAATGATACCCGGCTTCTGCCCAGGGCGTAATGAAGAGGCTGTTACTGCTGCTCTGGCCCTCAAAATTTTCTAAGGAGAAAAGAACCCTTGCACCAAGAAAGGGACTATTGCCAGGTGTTTTATTGCTAAACGCATACCGGTAACCGACATAGAGACCAAATCCCCTTGATACCGAATAGGATTTTTTGGAAGCAAGCTGATAGGTAAGGCCGGCACTAAAACTACTTTTATTGCTAAAGGATTCACCTCTTAAGGCGGCCCGGGCACTATTATAGCCCTTCCCAAAGGATCGCATATATTCTGCACCCAGCTCAAATGGTTTTTGTGCTGAACAGTGCAGCGTTAGAAAGGCAGCTGTGAAAAGGAAGGCAAAGCGTTTGTTCATTGTTAGTAAAACGTAAACTGGGCCTGATTATTTTGCAACCAAATTCTTCACCCCTGGCTATAGCAGGGTTTAATTATCTTTTATTTGAATTTCATAATTTCTCTTTTGATTTTTTTTACTGAATAGTTCAATAAAAAATCCTATTTGTAAAAAATTCCTGCCTATTTCATCGTTGATTTTATAATCGAATTGATGTAAATAACCAACTTGCAATGTTGTTAACTTTGAAGGTTTGTAATTGAAAGCAACTAGCATTCTATTTCTTTCAAAATAGGGTTCGGTATCAGTAAAAAACAGTTCATTGCTGGCACTGAATTGATAAGGTTTATACTTGTTACGCTCTTTACCAAATGGATAGGATAAACCTAATCTGTATCTGAAACGATTGCGGTAACCATTACTGGTAAACCTAAACTCTGCCCGGTATCTCTGTTCCAGTTTAAATTTTCCTAACGATTGAAAAATACTGATTTGCGGCCAAATTCTAAATTCATCGTTATTTTTAGGCAATACAAAATCGCCACCTTCTTTATAGGTTTGATAACTTCCAGCTCCTAAGGAAATTGTAATGTTTTTATTTAACCTATAATTTGCTCCTGCTTTGTATTCGTAATAATGAAAATTGTTATAAAATTTCAAAGAACGTAATTGCGCTTCCCCAAATACGCTCCATTTGTCATCAATATTATATTTCAGATTTACAACATTCCAACTACCTAAGTCAGGTTTTTGAGCAAGGGATAAGTTGCCTTTAGATAATAGTATTGCAAAAAAAAATATTCTCCTGGCTATCACTTATTTACCGTTTTCAATTGAATAATAGCAACTAAAAATACAAAGGCCATTGAAAAATAAATATACCCCTTACGGATTACAAAATGAAGGCCTTCACTGAAATATCCAACACCTATCATCATTAAAAAACATAAGACTAATATCTGAAAAGAAGGGTTTTTATGAATGAAATTATTTACTGGCCTGGCAGCAAACAGCATTACTATCAGGCTGACAATAATTGCTGTGTACATCATCCAAAGTTCTGTAACCATTCCTACAGCGGTGATGATGAAATCAATTTAAAATATGATGTCTAACAATACTATTTCGCCCAATAGTTTCTTAAAGGAATGAGCGTTGGTCTTACTATTTCCCCTGTCAATTTTTATTGATTTTTTTTATAGTGAATTTCTTTTGTGCTTTTGTAAATAAGAAAAAGTCCGCCAATAATTCATATTAAACTTTTACCACTTATAGCTGTTTCAAAAACGAAAAAAAAGAATAATCCAATTTTAGTATCCATGCTATTACTGTTAAAAGTAATAACCTGAAAATCAAAGCAAATACCTATAAAATGCAACAGGCTACGTTTAAAGGTGGCAGTTTATCGAATAAAATAGAAATAAAAATCAGGTTGTCAATACCCAAAATAATCTCCAGGACAATTAAAGATAGAAAAGGTATGAGAACTTCTTGTATCTTTCTTTTTTACTTCCCGTCTCCTAAATTTTAAAACCGAATGAGTAAGTAACATATTAAAAATTAAAAATGGTATGTACAATCAACCCATTATTGTACTGAAATACATTCCTGTTATTTATCTCACGTGGTAACTGTACTATCTGGCTTAAGAAGCCGCCTTCTATACGCACTTTGGAAGAAAACCGATAACCTAATAATACGCCAAGCCGGTTTTGGTCAAATACATTTTCATTTACATTTTTGCCAAAGCCAAGAAATATTTCATCATAAATGGCAGCGTACGGTATTCTGTCTGCAATTATTTCCCCCTTCAATGGTATTTGCATGCGATACATATAGCGCAACCGGTTCACAAAAAAATAATCGTCTTCTTTAGTTAAAGCAGCATTGGTGTATCGGCCAATCCATCTTTGTTCCAGCATAAAACGGTGGCTTAATTCAAGCTTCTCCATTTTATCATTTACTGTTGCCATTTGAAAGGCCCTGTGTTCGGTAAATTGTTTGCCAAAACCATTAATGGGAATGTCGCCATAGCTAAAGGTTTCTATCCAGGCATACCCAGCCCTAAGGGTAAGTTTTTGATTTACTTTAAAATTGATGCCAGTTCGTAACAGGCTTTGTTGCCAATCGGAAATAACATTATCCCTTCGCCATTGGTATTCTGTATGAATACTCCATTTTTTATTTATGTTGACTGTACCAGTATAAGCATACCAGCCAATAGTATTCTTATCAGTAATACGGGTGTTTTGGGCATTGGATGCCAAATAACTACAAAAGCAGATAAGTACAGCTGGCAATAAATAAGTGATTCTTACTTTCATATATTTTTTCATTAGCGTTGCGTTGTTGAATTAATTAGTTCTTTGAAAGTATTGTCAGTATTGAGTTTGCAAGGATTTTATCCCTAAGACGATTTGAATTTTTTT
>JAWXCO010000046.1:0-10854 GCA_034408705.1 Bacteroidota bacterium | reverse complement strand
TGGGTTGGCCGGCAAAACGGAGCCCGAAGAAAAAAGAAAGGTTATCGGAAGCCTGTTCATTGATATTTTCCAGGAAGAATCAAAGAAAGCCGAAGGTATTCAATTGCTGGGTCAGGGTACCATTTACCCGGATGTTATTGAAAGTATTTCTGTTCACGGTCCATCCGCCACTATTAAATCACATCATAATGTGGGAGGCTTACCGGAACACCTGCACCTGGAACTGGTAGAACCATTGCGTTCACTATTTAAAGATGAAGTAAGAAAAGTAGGCCGGGAGCTGGGTATTCCTGCAGAAATGATCGACCGCCATCCCTTCCCCGGACCGGGCCTTGCCATTCGGATTTTAGGAGAAATTACAGAAGAAAAGGTACAGTTATTGCAGGAAGCAGACCACTTGTATATCAAAGCGCTAAAGGATACGGGTTTGTATGCAACGGTTTGGCAGGCTGGAGCTATCTTACTGCCGGTAAAAAGTGTGGGGGTGATGGGAGATGAACGGACATATGAGTTTACCATTGCCCTGAGGGCGGTAACAAGCGTGGATGGTATGACAGCAGACTGGTCGCATTTACCCTATGAGTTCTTAGCTAATATTTCCAACGAGATCATAAATAATGTGAGAGGCATTAACCGGGTAGTCTACGATATCAGCAGCAAACCGCCGGCAACGATCGAGTGGGAATAAGCGTAAGAAAGTTTAAAAAAGATTAATAAGGAACTATGAGGAAGCTTTCCTATTTTATTGTATCAGTCATTTTCTTTTGCTTGTTGCAAACAAGCACTGCTTTTGCGCAAACAGAAGTGGCCAAACGCAAGATCGCCATTTTTGCACCCCTGTACCTTGATTCAGCATTCGACTATGACGATGAATACCGGTATGCAAAAAATGTATTTCCCAAGTTCATCAATCCAGGACTGGAGTTTTATGAAGGTGTGCAACTGGCCCTGGATTCTCTCAGTAAGGAGAAAGCTCCCCTGGAGGTTTTTGTTTATGATACAAAATCCTCCAAAGAAACCCTTGTTGAGCAGCTGAACAAATCCGAAATGGACAGTGTGGAATTGATCATTGCTCATTGCAGCAGTACTGAAGTAAAGATATTTTCGGATGCCGGCTTAAAAAGAAATATTCCCGTTATCAATGCCAACCTTCCCAACGAGGGGGGTGCTACCGCAAATCCTTTTTTTGTAGTGCTGAATCCCACGCTTCGGACACAATGTGAAGGGATCTACAAACACCTGCAAAAATATTATTCCCTGGACCCGATCGTAGTGTTTCGGAGAAAAGGCCAGCTCGAAGACCGCATCAAAACTTATTTTGATGATTTCGGAAAAAGCACTGTGGCTGTTCCCCTGAAACTCAAATTTATTGAACTCACCGATAGCTTTACAGTTAGCCAGTTAAAATCCTACCTGGACACAATCGACCAGACCATGTGTGTTACCGGAAGCCTGGATGAGAATTTTGGAAAAAGACTGACCCAGCAACTTGCGCTGCTGAAAAAACAAAACTACAAGGCCATTGTAATGGGTATGCCCACCTGGGACGGTATTGCTTTTAATAAACCGGAGTATAAGGGTCTTGAGATCGTTTACAGCACACCTTTTTACAATGTAAAAATTGATAAGGTGAGCCAGAGTATCACCAACAAGTTTAATAAGATCATGTTTGCCCGCCCCAGTGATATGGTTTTCCGCGGTTATGAAGTAACATTCCGCTTCGTCCGGATGCTACTACTTTATGGAAAGGATATTTCTTCAAACCTGACCAATAAGTACAACAAAGTTTTTACGGACTTTGATATTCAGCCAGTATTAAGCAAACAAAATATGACGCTGGATTATTTTGAGAATAAAAAGCTGTATTTCCTGAAATGGCAGGATGGCGTGCTGAAAGGAATCTATTAAATTTCTATTATTGTTCGTTCCCCGGCCTAGTAATATTCTGATAACTCATTTTCGTAAAGCATCATTTCATCATCCTGTGAAAGGATAGCAGATACGCCGTTGATATAATAGGAGCCTCCGGAAGTACTGAATACCGATTCTCTCTTTCTGCCGGTTGTGATTTCATAACCATTCTCATCATATTCTGCAACCGCACGACTATTGATCAGGGCTTTATTGATAAAGGCTACATATAAATCTCCTTTGCTGTTCTTTGCTACCTGTGGGTGGCTGGTTTCAACTGTTGCTGCGGCCTGATTGAAAAAATTCTTCATACTAATCCAGTTTATGCCAATGAAAATTCATTGACCCGGCTCTTCTGGTATACTGGATTTGGTACAAAGGGCTGCCCGGAAAAATTTCCAGGGTTGGTACAGGCCGTTTTTTGTAGGAAAATGGATTAGATAAGCAGCCTGCGGGGCTGTCTTTGCTGAGGTTGTAAAAGTAGTATCCATTTCCCGAAAATGCAAGCTCTACGTAGATTTACCAATACAGCGTTCTACATGTGCCGGGGATATGGGAACAGGAGATTAAGTTTGCAATATGCGGTCTGGATTGAAGACAACTACTGGTTACAGGATTATTGAGAACTGGTTGGCTGAAAAAGGTCAACGGCCTTTTAATTTCCAGGAAGAGGCCTGGCAACTTATCCTTAATGGAGAAAGTGGCCTGGTCAATGCTCCCACGGGTTGTGGCAAAACCTTTTCTGTTTTTCTTGGCTCTCTCATTGATTTCATCAATCATCACCCGGATGATTATAAAACCAAGAAGAATATTGGACTGCAGCTTTTATGGATTACCCCCCTCCGGGCATTGGCTAAAGATATTGGCCGGGCAATGAAAGAAGTGATTGAAGAATTGGGCATGACCTGGAAAGTAGGAATACGAAACGGGGATACAGATACAGCAGAAAGAGCAAGGCAAAAGAAACAAATGCCAGAGATCTTGCTGATTACTCCGGAGAGCCTGCATCTATTGCTGGCACAAAAAGGGTATCCCGAAATATTCAACTCATTAAAAATTATTGCTGTTGACGAATGGCATGAGCTGCTGGGTAGTAAAAGGGGAGTTCAGGTAGAATTGGCGATTTCAAGGATAGTCGGGAGTCTGGAGTCTGGAGTTCAGATTCATAAAAAAGCAACTTTTGATTCGCGACTGAAGGCTAAAGACTACAGACTCAGCGTCTGGGGCATCTCTGCAACCATTGGCAATCTTGATGAAGCAAAAGAAGTACTCTTATCGCCATTAAAAAAGGAAGGGATCATTATTAAAGCTGATCTGCAAAAGCAAATAGAAATAGAATCAATCATCCCGGATGAAATAGAAAAATATCCCTGGGCCGGCCATTTCGGTATCAAACTGGCGCATAAGATCATTCCTATTATACAGCAAAGCAGGACCACCCTCATTTTTATTAATACCCGGGGGATGAGTGAAACCTGGTACCAATCCTTACTAACGGTTTGTCCCGAACTCGCCGGTTCCATTGCCTTACACCACAGTTCTATTGACAGGGAATTAAGAAGCTGGATAGAAGACAATCTTCATTCCGGGAATTTGAAAGCCGTTGTGTGCACCGCCAGCCTGGACCTGGGTGTTGATTTCCGTCCCGTAGAAACAGTGATTCAGGTTGGTTCACCTAAAGGAGTTGCCCGCTTTTTACAAAGGGCCGGGAGAAGCGGGCATAGTCCTGATGCCGTAAGTAAAATTTATTTTTTACCTACCCATTCCCTGGAGTTAATGGAAGCAGCAGCACTTAAAGCTGCCATCAGGGGAAACCTGGTTGAAAGCCGCCCTCCCATGTTGCTTTGTTATGATGTACTGCTGCAATACCTCAATACCATTGCTATTTCTGATGGCTTCTCACCCGATACGGTTTACGAAGAACTTATTTCCACATATTGTTACAGGGAGCTAACGAAAGATGAGTGGCAGCGGATACTGTATTTTATCACAGAAGGTGGTGATGCCCTTAAAGAATATGATGATTTCAAAAAAGTGGAAATTGAAGACGGCATTTATAAAATAAAAAGCCGTAAAGTAGCCATGCGCCACCGGATGCACATCGGCACTATTGTAAGTGATTCGATGATGAAAGTAAAATTTATGAGTGGCGGCTATGTCGGTGTTATTGAAGAATATTTTATTTCAAGGCTTGAACCCGGTGATGTGTTTACATTGGCAGGAAGAAACCTTGAGTTTGTACTGATTAAAGATATGACAGCATTTGTCAGAATTTCAAAATCAAAAAAATCGATTGTACCAAGTTGGGCAGGAGGAAGAATGCCGTTGAGTGCTAACCTGGGTAAGATGTTGAGAGAGCAATTGGCGTTTGCCAGTTGGCAGTTGGCCGATTCCTTTACTGCAGAAGACCCCAATTATCAATCATCGGACAAAGGGCAGTCATTAATTGCTCCCGAATTAAAAGTATTGAAACCGGTTTTTGAATTGCAGAATAAGCTTTCTCATGTGCCGAAAGAAAATGAATTGCTCATTGAACAGATTGAAACCAAAGATGGCTTTCATCTTTTTGTATATCCTTTTGAAGGGAGATTGGTGCATGAAGCGATGGCCGCTATCCTTGCTTATCGTATCAGCCGCCTCCACCCGATTACATTTTCCTTTGCCATGAATGATTATGGTTTTGAACTACTGAGCGACCAGCCCATTCCTGTTGATGACAGTAATGTCTATGAATTATTTTCTCCGGATGATTTATTGAATGATATCCAACGCAGTGTTAATAGTACAGAAATGGCCAAAAGAAAATTCAGGGATGTGGCTGTTATTGGTGGGCTAATATTCCAGGGCATGCCGGGAGAAAAAAAGAAAGCAAGGCATTTGCAATCATCTGCATCGCTCCTCTTCAAGGTATTCTGCGAATATGATCCGAAAAATCTGTTGCTCCGGCAATCTTACCAGGAAGTGATGGACCAGCAAATGGAAGAAGTACGATTAAGAGATATGCTGGAAAGAATACAGCAGTCCAGGATCATTATCACTTTTCCCAATCAACTAACTCCTTTCTGTTTCCCGATAAAAGTTGACAGTATGCGGGAAGACCTCTCGTCTGAAAAACTGGAAGACCGGGTGAGAAAAATGCAGCAGCAACTGGAGGCCCGTTAAAGTGTTTCGTATTCTGTGTTCCTCCGCGGCTAACCTCCTCTTATTTTAGCCAAGAAAACACAGAAATTTTCACGAAACTAATTCTGTTCATTTCCTGCTTCCGGACGGGACAATCTGTGGCTAAGCTGTATTTTCTCTGTGTTCATCCGCGTTCATCTGCGGCTAACACTTTTTATTTACCGCAGGCAAATCTTAATCCCTGATCCCTGGAGGTTATACTATATTACATCTTCCGTATTATATTTGCCAACCCTCAATGCAAAATCCAATCCCACATATTATCAGCAATAATACCTTCTGGGTATCGCCCGAACGTTGTTTATTCTGGGAAGAAGAAAATACCCTCATCATTGCAGATATGCATCTTGGCAAAAGTGGTCATTTCAGGAAAGAAGGTATTGCTATACCACAGAGTGTTTATAAAGCCGATTTGCAACGATTAATGGCCATGCTCTACCTGCACAAAGCAGAGCGGCTGATCATCGTTGGTGATTTTACACACAGCAGCATGAACAAGGAAATGGACCTGTTCCTGAAATGGCGCAAAGATTTTTCGCTGCTGCAAATTGACCTGGTAAAAGGCAACCATGATATTCTGAATGACAGCTGGTATAAAGCAGCTGATATCCGCTTTCGTGAATGGGAACTTCTGATCAATGGGTTTTTATTCCGGCACGAAGACAAAAGAATTAAACGCCATGAAATAGCAGGTCTGCTCTATACTTTTGTCGGGCATGTTCATCCGGGTATTACTCTTAAAGGCCAGGGCCGGCAGTCCTTACGTTTCCCCTGTTTTTATTTCGCCAAAGACCATTGTATTCTTCCCGCCTTTAGCAAGTTTACCGGCACCTATAAAGTGCAACCGCAAAAAGGAGAAACAGTGTATGCAATTACTGGTACTGAAATAATGAAGCTGGCTTAACGCTTCTTCCGTAGCTGGTTATAATCCAGGAAGTAAATAAACTTAACGGTCACTTCATTACCATGACGCAGGTCAAACAACTCGCCGAGGTTGCGGAGATAAGAATTTTTAGTAGTTGTAACCGGCACGTATTCCTCATCACCCAGCCAGTTTTTATAGCCGAGTATCAGGCGGCTGCCGAGGCGGAAATCCCAGGTCAGGAAAGCATCCAGGTTGAAAATATTAACGTTATCATCCCGGTTATTGATAAAGGGTCGGGCCATCAGGCCACCGCTGGTATTCACATTATAAAAGCTCAGGTATTTTACCTCGTTCCAGTAATGTCTTGCCCGCAGTGAAAGATTCAGCCGGGGAGTGAAATTATAGATACCGGTCAATACAGTGGTATACGTTTTTACATTACGGAAGCCAACAATTGGTTCGTCGTTGATTTCCCGGGTAAATGCATAGCCAAGATTATTGGTTTCCTTGTTCCCATCCACCTGTATATCCAGCGAGAATTTATTACTGAACCGGTAACGAAAACCCAATCCACCACCGAAGAGGTTATTATCAAATTCAGGAGAACGGGCTGCAATACCCGAAAAACGTACATACAATTTCTTCCGGCTGTCGGTACTGCCACTCACAGAACTATAAAGATTCAAAGGGTAATTAAGATAGCGCCCATCGGTTCTTAATTCAAAATAATCGTGGTTGTCAATGGGTGATACCTGGGCCAGTAAACTCAGATCCCAGAAGTTCTTAAATAGCCAGAATGTATTTCCGGTAATATTCAGGCTACCGTAGCCATAGGGATTATACAAATACTGGAGCCGGGCATCCAGCGAATAACTATACTGGAGCAGGTTACCCGTAGGTTTGAACTGGTTGTAACTGACATTGGCCCTGTAGTTGATCAGGTTGGGAGTATTTAATATGCCAAGGTCATTGGGATCATATTTTTTGGACAGGATAACCTGTTGCAGGTAAAAGCGCCAGTTGCCGCTTATTTTCCCATACTTCAACGTAGTATTATACCCATCATAGTCATCTGTTCCCCATATTTTACTGTAGCGGGCTGTTCCATTAAAGGCATAGGTATTGGCTTTATTGTATAAGGCCAGATCGATCGCGGTGACATTGGCATCACGGCCTTCTGCATTGCGGATCACATTGGTGTTGGTAAAAGTAACAGACGATCTTCCTTTCAGCGCCTGGTCAAATACAATAATATTATAGTTGGTAAGACCTGTTGTACTTATCAGTGAATCTTTACCCGAGACCCGGTTACGGATTCTTGCCTCCATAGGTGCCTCTATCGCATTAAAGATCCCGATACCCAGTTTTTTATTATTCCGTCCCGAGAATTTAGTTGCGTTATATAATTGCGTGACAGAAGGATTTTTTACGATCTGCCAGTTCGGGTCGCCGGCAACAAAATCCCGTACATCATAATAGCCTTCAGGCATGGCCCCTACCCTTCTTGAATAAAACAAACCGGCTTTATTAAAAATCTCCGTTCCTTCTGTAAAAAATTGGCGGTTCTCCTGGAACCGGACTTCAAAAGGGGACAAATTGTTGACCACGTTATCAGAGATGACTTGTCCAAAATCAGGAATCAGCGTTGCATCCAGGGTAAAACTTTCATTTATACCATATTTTACGTCCATACCACCGCTACCCAGCCAGGTGTTGGAAAATCCAATGACTTGCGGAGAACTCCTGAAGCCGGTAGAAATATAAGGTGAAAAACTTAAGCGAAGAGGCGGTAGCAAATCTTTTAAACCGGTATAGTTGCCAAACTGGTTGACAAAACCATTCACTTCAGGTTTTACTTCGTTCCAGAAACAGGATTCATTTGTCCGCCGGATTAACCGCAAAAACTGAATACCCCAGTCCTGCAGATCTTTCTTAGCAAAACGCAAGGAGATATAGGGTATTTTCATTTCTACCGTCCAGCCATCTGCCTGCATCTGTACTTTACTTTCCCAAACAGCATCCCATGTCTTATCGCCATATTCTCCAAATCCGCTTCCCAGGTTAGGCCCAAGCCGGGCATCAGATTGTACGTTCGCAGAAGTTACTACAAACTGGAATCCATTCTGGTTATCGTTATAGGTGTCAAAAAAAATGGAGAAATAATCTACGTCCTTTAATTGTTCTGCATCCCGGGCTGTGATCTGTTTTCGTACTTCTTTGGGGTCATCGTACAAATAAGCACCCACGTAAATGGCCGTATTGTCATAGATGATCCTGATCCTTGTTTGTTGGGAAGCGGGCTTGCCAGTAACCGGGTAATTCTGAATAAAATCGGTAGCAATCGGAACATTTGACCAAACTGCATCATCAAGATGACCATCAATGTTTGGTGCCAGATCAGTCTTAACGGCCTCCATTGATTTTTCCTGGGAGAAAAGGGAAAAACCAGAAAGGAAAAACAAAGGTAAGCAGATAATTTTTCTCAATAGCATGTTCCGACTTTAGCAGTCTGCAAATATAAAAAACAGAATGCAAGGCAGGAAAGCTTCTGCATAAAAACGCAAAAAAGAGATCAATTCGTCAGAAAATTACTAATTCATCCGCTTTTTTAACGAAGTAACCTGTTCCTGAAGGTCAGAAACGATCGTAGAAAGCTGGCCCATATCCCAACGTTGTTGTGTATTGGCTTTTGAAATAACCATTTGCGCCTGCCACATTTCCAGGACTTCTTCTGCATTGACGGTATAAGGATGAAAAGATGGATTATCGCTGACCAGGGTCAATTTGTTCTTTTGCCTTCCGTTTTTCTGTACTCTTTTATAAACCACACCTTCATTACGGGAGACAACGATACAAGCCATATTATTTTTAACTTCTTCCAGGTTCTCGACTTTTTCACCAACAATCACAGAACCACTGGGTGTAGGCAGCATGGAATCGCCAATGATCTCAAAAGCCCGGTAATTACCACCTGATAGCATGGGTAATGTAAAGGTGTTCAGTTCATCAATAAATTCGGGATCGGCATAGCCGGCCAGGTAGCCTGCTGCTGCTTTTACCGGAACAAAAGGAATATCCGGTCGGCCTGCTGCCAGTTTCATAGCCCGGCGTTTAGCGAGATAATTACTTTTATTATCACTTAGGTCTTTGCGGAGGATATCGTCTAGGGTCAGCTTGAAAATATCGCAAACCACTTCCAGTACATCGATCCTTGGTTCAGCCCTTTCTTCCTCATAGGCTCCTAAAAGGGAACGTTTGATCCGAAGTTTATTGGCGAATTCTTCCTGTGTCCAGCCACGGAGTTTGCGGAGATATTTCAGGTTTTGATTCGAGATTGCCATAACAGACTAATTTAATTAGTTGCAAAATACTAATTATTTTAGATATTCAAAATTTTAGATCGTAAATTTTCACCAAAACACAGTAAAAGATAGTTGCTGCTTGCCCCACTGCCGGTTAATAGCTTCCTCAAGCCAGTTCTTTAAATGAGAATAGATCTTTCGTATTCTGGCTTCTTGTTTCCGTTTGGATAACCGGGAAAAAACTGGGATTTTTGTATTGTATGACAAAAAAATTGCCCGCCCGCAAAAAAAAGGGAGCCAATGCTCCGAAGAAAGGACCCGCTACTTCCCCGACTTCAGCAAAAGTCTCAGCAAAAGAAAGACCGGTTATCTTAATTACCAATGATGACGGAGTGACCGCACCGGGTATCTTGAACCTGGTAGAAGCTGTCAAAGACCTCGGAAAGATAGTCGTGGTTGCCCCTGATAAACCCCAATCCGGTATGGGGCATGCTATCACCATTGGTCAGCCCTTACGACTGCATAAAATTCATACGATCGATAATGTGGAAACCTGGTCCTGCACCGGCACACCCGTGGATTGTGTGAAGCTGGCAGTCGACAAAGTCCTGCACCGCAAACCGGATATCTGTCTTAGTGGGATCAATCACGGAGCCAATCATAGTATCAATGTAATTTATTCCGGAACTATGTCCGCCGCAGTGGAAGCAGCTATTGAAAGTATTCCCTCTGTAGGTTTTTCATTATTAGACTATCGGATTGATGCTGATTTTACCGGGGCTCGTAAATATGTACGCATCATTGTAGAAAAAATGCTGAAAACAAAACTGGACAAACACACAGTCTTAAATGTAAATATTCCTGCTGTTGCGCCGGAACTCTTAAAAGGATTCAAGATCTGTAAACAGGCATATGCCAAATATGAAGAGGATTTTATTGAGCGCAATGACCCGCATGGCCGTCACTATTATTGGCTTACGGGTCAGTTTGTCAATTTTGATAAAGCCAAAGACACCGATGTGTGGGCCCTTGACAATAATTTTGTAAGCGTGGTGCCTGTACAATTTGACCTGACGAATTACGTTCTAAAAGCCAAACTTGAAAAGCTCTGGAAATAAGCCTTCTAGTACCACATAAACCACTGAAATGTTTTTAGCAAAAGATAACCTCCGGCTTGGATTGGCATTAGGTCTGATCGGCCCGTTGGTCGGACTCACAATCGTTTATTTAATAAAATTTCCGAACCTCAGCTTTAAAGAATTCCTGGATTATTTTATGCATGATAATAAAGTGATCACTAATGTGGGCACTTTTTCCTTATTGGCCAACGCATTGCTCTTTGCGATTTATGTCCATTTCGATAAAGCCCAGACATTCAAAGGCATTTTTATCGTCACGCTGTTTTATGGTATCGGTATTTTGGTGCTGAAACTTTTTAATAACTAATAATAATGGTTGCTCCTGCGACATTTTTGTTATCAACTTTTTTTCAATCCTATACGGTTTTTATTAAAAAACAGTCTTGCAGCCAATATAAGCCTGCCGCACCTACTGGACCCCCCCACTCGCCACTTGACAAACGCCATTGCCTATGAC